>JBAZVV010000057.1:0-8501 GCA_041660685.1 Candidatus Altimarinota bacterium
TCACCGAAGCACCTCTTGGATACGATACAACTGGAAAATACGAATATACTTCACTCGGTATTTTTTCATGACCCAACTCTGATGCTTATCCAAAAATAGCTATTCATCAATCAAATACTTTAGCTATTCTTAGGGAAGATTTAGACGGAGAAATCCAATTTGGAAAAGATCTGTATTTCACTTCCCTCCTTGAAATTCCTTTAGAGGATGTATTTGGAATTTTGCTTCTCTTGTATAAATTCTCAGGAAGAAGTGGGGCGACCAATAGGGAAATTCTTCGAGTATTTATTGAAGAATATACAGATTCTGAGGAATTCTAAATCATCTTGTAATCCAACTTGCATATTTTCTCTGCTTTTTTATAATGAACGCACTTATTTGTATATTTCCAGAAAACCTATGAAAAATCCTCACATTCTCTTCGTACTCACCATACTTTGTGCATTTTTTACCAGCATTTTTGCAAATATATTTCTCTCCTGAATCGGCTATGGATGAATAAAAAATACCAGTACCTCGGCTCAAAAAGAGGAAGTAAAAATAGATACTCAATCTCTCAAAAATCTTGGAGCAAGTGTGAAATCAGTTGCGAAGAAACTTTCTCCATCCGTCGTTAGCATCATCGTTTCCAAGGATGTCCAAACCTATAAAACCGACCCATTCGGATTCTTCTATGAACCAGCAGGAACCGTACGGAAAAAAGTTGGTGGAGGAACCGGATTTTTCATAACCAGAGACGGACTCATACTTACGAACAAACATGTGGTTTCTGATCCGCAAGCCAGTTATACGATCATCTCTGCTACTGGAGAAGAATTCACTGGAAAAGTCCTCTCGTTCGATCCGAGTACCGATCTCGCGATTATGCAATCCTACGATGTAGATGGAAAGAAATTGACCGACCGTGAACCGGTGAAATTCGCAAAGAATGGAAATTCACTCGAAGTAGGAGATTTCCTCATCGCTATAGGAAATGCTCTTGCTGAGTTCAAAAATACGGTTACTTTTGGAGTGGTTTCTGCACTTGGTCGCACTATCGAAGCGGGAAATACGGGAAATGGAGAAATGGAACTTCTTACGGGACTCATCCAAACCGATGCTGCGATAAATCCTGGAAATTCTGGATGACCGCTCGTGAATCTCGACGGAGAAGTTGTAGGAATCAATACTGCTATCGCAAGTAATGCTTCTGGTCTCGGTTTCGCTATTCCTCTTTCTGAGAAAGAAGTACAGTATTTGATAAATTCTGTCGAGAAGAATGGGATAATCAAACGGGCTTTTATCGGAATCCGAACTACTTCGCTGACTCCTGATATAGCAAAAAGTCTCAAAAACAGTACGATCACTTCTGGAGATCTCATCGTGAATACTCCTGATGCTATCATAGCCAATTCTCCCGCATCAAGAGCAGGACTCGAAAGTGGAGATATCATCACCGAGGCGGCTGGAACCGCACTCGAAAATGGAATCACTCTCCGGGATGTTATCAAAGACAAAATCCCCGGTGATGAAATCACTCTCAAAGTGTGGAAGAAAAATAGCAACAGCGTGAAGATTGTGAAAATAATCCTCGGGGAACAATAGAAAAACTTGACTTTTCAGAGATTTTCATAGAATGCCCAGTCTCCCGATGCAAATTTAGGTCGAGAGATTTTTTTATTTTAAGAAAACAAATACAAAGGAGAAAACATGAACATTGGTACAGCGTGGCAACCAACAGAAGAGTCACTGGAAATTCCAGAGGCTTCACATCATACCATTTTTAATTTGAGACGCGAAAAATATTTCGCAAATCAAAACACGGAGGAACAAAAATAAGGAGAACTGTTATGGAGCAACAAGAATCGCTTCAAAATAAGGACTCCACATCAAAACCATGTGTAGAGTTCGAAAAGTTTGACCAAGAAAGAAGAAGGATTGAAAGAAAGGAAACTGATTGGATTCCTGATAATCGTCCCAAATTCCTCGGGGAAAAACGCGAAATGCCATCATAAGGTATTTCGCAAATATATAGGCCGTCATATCTGAACGGCCTTTTTTTTGCCTATTTTCCAAGATACAAAACTCGGTTTCTATTGTGTTCTTCGAGTGTTTTTCCGTAGTGAATATTTCCAGAATCGTCATGGAGATAGTAATAATATTTGCTCGATTCAGAATGGATCGTGGCGAGAATCGTTTCGATGCTTGGATTGACAATCGGAGTCGGTGGGAGATTAAGAGTACTTCTCGTATTGTACGGATTTTTCTGATAGATGTGTTCTCCGATGAATGTCGGCGTACAGTCCATCATCGTCAGATGATATCCATAACAAACGGTCGCATCTGCTCCGATGGGCATTTTTTCCTCGAATCGTTTCTGGAGAATCCCCGCTACAATCGGTTTATTGGTACTATTTTTCTCCTCCTTTTCTAGGATGGAAGCAAAGATAAGTGTTTCGTATAATTTCTCATTTGATGTAAAATCAAATTCCTTGTAGATTTTTGTATCAAATGATTTCAAAAGCATCTTAATAATATCATTCACCTCCGCTTCTGGACTGATGCGGTATGTATCTGGCACGAGAAAGCCCTCGAGAGTTGTTGTATTTCCCAGAAATGGAAAACTTTTCCTCAACTCTGGACTGATATTTTCAGAATTTTTCATAAAATCCCCCGATTGAATAATCCCCTTACTCGTCAGATACGCATCCATGTCCCATATATTCCAACCAGGGAGAAATGTAATAGCAATATCCTTAGAAGTAGGATTCTTCAGTACCTGAGAGAAAAGCGATGCAATAGTCGCATCTTTTTCCATAGAATACGTTCCTGCCTGAAGATTGAAATCTTTGACGAATAATCGTGTATATACCTTGAAAAAAGTCGTATTTACAGATATACCAAGTTTCTTCGGTATACTCACAACCGTATCACCACGATTCACGATAAAATCCTGCTTTAGAACCACGGTATTTGGAAATATGAAAGCTATATAACCCACAAAAAGAAGCGAGAGAAAAACCAAAAAAGAAAGAAATTTCATAGAAAAAGAAAAAAACTATACCGACGGAGTATAGTTTTTTTTCAGATTTTTCAAGGGAAAGTGAGTTTTCTTGAAAACTATTCCTTATTTTATCCAATACCATTTGCGTTTAAAGTAACAGAAGTAAGATCATGGCCCTGTTCAGGCTCAGGTCATATTATCAGCACTACAATAGTAATGATTATCAAGAGAACACGCATGAGAAAAACTATTCATTCAAGATCCTAGATAATCTCCTGGATGTCACAATGAAGGATATCCACAACTTCCATTCCAACCAATATTTCCTGTACATGCAGAATCACCTGACTGAAAAGAGTTGAATACTATAGTGTAATTAAAATTACTACTATATTGTATAACACAGGCATTTGTTGGACTCTTTGAAATCATATTTCCATTATAAGCAGCTATTGCATTTATGAATCATCCGTCCGATTTCATTTGGAGTCCTTGCAGAAACCCTAGAGTCACATCTGTATCATTATCGATACGTCTGACCGTCAAACGGAACCAAGAATTATTCCCGCCATTCCCGAGTAATATTTTCCACTTATTGAGCTGCATCACATAATCAGTTGTGGGAGATGGGGAGCCGATGTCTATCGTTCTCGCACTATTAGAACTATTATAACTATTTGGATCCCAAAAACTTGAATGATTCACTACCGAAGCAACAAGTGTCCAACCTCCACCATCTGTGGTCATATCACAATAGACTTCAGAACTTTTCTGTCCATCGGGACTTATTATATATATCCCATCCTTTCATTTATTGTTATCGATTTGCATCAAGTCATTACAACTTCTGGCAATTCCATTTTTCATAAAACTGTCTACGGCAAATAATTTACTTCCCGTCCCATTTACACTATTGTTTTGTCCAAACACCGCCAGATATCCACTATTTGTATTTATAATGTCTACTCCTGTAAAACTCGCAGATGCAAGCTCTTGTATGGGTTGATTCAATGTGGTTCCTGTATTTCAAAGAAGTATTCCAAGTGCAGATCATTTGGTTGTTGGAAATCTAGTACTATATCCAGCAGCAAATACCATATCTATAAAAGGAATGTTTGTATTCAAAACAGTCGTATTAGTATTTTCCATGAGTCAGAGTATCTGATATTTTGTATATGTTGCACTGGTTGTATAGGTATAGTACGTACTATCCAGTGGATCTTTTACTTCGGTCATTTTAATACGAGAAAGTACGTTTGTGCCTATATATCATTGATATCAAATAGTTGTACCAGAAGCTGTTATAGTAATGGCATTTGCATCGGGAATAGGAAGTGTTCCACTACGGATCAATACCACATCTAATCCTTTACTCATATTACTCATATCAGATACTCTTCTACTATCCCTGGCATTGGATTGAAAACCTCAAAGATTCAGAAATGCAATAGTGCCAAGAATAACTAATATAGTTATTACTACTATGAGTTCTACGAGGGTGAAACCTTTGTATTTTTTGGTGGGGAGTTTTTGTGAGGTTTTTTGTGTGGTTTGCATAAGGAAGGGTTGTTGGGAATAGTGGGGATATTATAGTAGATTTTGAGGGAGATGCAAGAATATATACTTTACAAATATTTTTATATTATTTTATTTATTAGTAATTATATTTGTCAATACCTTACCTCTTGGAACATATTGTTTTTTCTTGAATTTGCCTATACTCTAACAGTATAAAGTATATATTCTAACCATTTAAACATATGCAGTTTTCTCTTCTACTAAAGATTCGGTCGGTATTTTCTCGTCTTCGTTCTATAGGTAAGAACGAGCCACTTTCTGGACTCTCTTTCGTTATTATCATATTTCTCGATATATTTGTCCTTGTTTTACTCTTTCAAGGACTCTCTGACCAAACAGCAAGTTTCACGACTCCAAGTGATATTATCCCCACCAATTGTCAAAATATCGCCATAGATACAGAAAACTATGATAAGAGCCAGAAAATAGACCAGATACTTTTACGAGCAAAAAGCTATCAATATGATGATTACTCCGATTATAGAAGTACTTCTACCGTTGGGAATCATCCTGCAGATCTCCATCCCGAGTGTCTCAAAATACAAAATCTTTTCGGAGAGATGACACGTAATATGGATTTCTATAAACTCTTGGATGAGAGAGAACAGATTATGAATCGTGCATCCTCTGTGGAATCTGATATCAGTCGTCTCAAAGGAACGTACGATACGGTGCTTCTTGAAAAAATTGCCAATCAACCAAAAACAGAATCTATCAGTGAAACAAGTGCAGGAACGATCAGGCAAGATCTTCAAAAACGTACCGATGAACTAAATAAGATATTGGAAGAAGAAAAAGCAAATCTTGCTTTCATCGAACAAAATGCAAGTCTCCAAGGAATCCTCTCCTACTTAACTCCTGAGCTCGCAAAAACCCTTCGAACCACTCTTAATCGCCTTGAATTCTATTATCCACTCAAACGCCTCGGTGTAGAACTTCTTTTTTTGATCCCGCTTTTTTTGATCGTATGGTTTTGGAATAATAGTTCTATCAAACGAGAAAATGGTACCCAATCACTTGTGTCTTCACACCTGCTCGTTGTTATTTTCATCCCTATATTTTACAAAATATGTGAGGGTATTTTGGAAATAATTCCAGAACGACTCTTGCAAGCTCTTATGAAATTTCTCCAAGATCTCCAAATTATGATGCTGTGGTATTATTTTCTCATACTTTTGGCAATTGGAATCACTCTTGCTTGTATCTATTTCCTCCAGAAAAAAGTATTCAATAGAAAACGTCTTCTCGAAAAACGAGTAGAACGAAACGAGTGCCAATTCTGTGGAAAACATCTGAGAGAATGAGATTTATATTGTCCATTCTGCGGTGAAAATCAGTGGAGAAAATGCGGAAAATGCAAAGAAGAAACCTATAGAGAACTCCCTACTTGTCGAAAATGCGGGAAGGAAGAGGAAACTATTTCTTGAAAATATTAAATCCTCATTTAAAAAATATGTCCACCGAAACCATGTTAAAAAGTATTATTGCTCTTATGATGATAGCAGTTTCTCTCGGTTATTTCGGTTATCTTCTCTACTCTTCCGAACAAGATTTTGCCAAATGGAATAAAACTCCGTGACGTATTATCTCGATAGATGTAAAGTCTCAGGCAAAATCGAATGTATCTGGAATCGCCAACGGTTCTATGCAGAATTATTGGATAGTCTTAGTAGATTACGAATACATAGTGAAAGGCAAAAGTTATACAGGAAGTCGACTTTCTAATTCTCCGCCGATGGAAAGTGAAAATATTCATTCTCAGCCAAGTAGTACTCTGACGGATTATCTTACTCGCTATCCCGTAGGCCGAGAAGTAAGTATTTCTTATTCACAAAAATACCCTGAAGAGAGCTATCTGGAAATCGTCACTGGTGGATATAAGGGATTTTTATATGTGACAATCAGTGTGCTTAGTATTACCTTGGTCCTTTTTATTCTTTGGTTATTATTGATTTTTCAGTATATTCCTCCTGCAAAAATAGAGTAAATTCAAAAACATAATTCCCAGTAAGAAGGATATTATTATTCCCCATAAATTTCCCCAATGAACGACATCATCAACGATATATATATCCCAGAAGAATCCTGAACATCAGAAATACTTGATATTCAGGGATTTTTTCCACATACAGAGCTTGGTGTCCTCTCCCATAATCACGCTCATATATTTCAAGATATGAAATCGGGTGAAGGAAACAGACTAGATCTCACCAAAAAACATACACTCACTATCAAAAAACAAAGACAGAAAAATCTCGAAGATCTCTATAGTGAGAAAAAATATACGACGAGTTTTCTTCAGATTTTTTCAAAAAATAGAATCATTCGCCCAAATCCTATCTCACTCCTCAGTCCCCTTCCACATCCTCCATTTAATACTATCGATATCCGTACGCTGGAAACAATCGTATCGGTCTCTACTTATCCAGATATCTATATCCTCCCAATTCCACACCTTCGTCGTGTCACGAAAACACTTCGAAAACAGAGAAAACGAATCATCGTTGGAAGTCTCGTATTTGTCACTCTTTCTATATCACTCGTATTTCTCTCGCTTGCAGCGAAAAACTATGTCGAACAAGAGACGATTCGTGATTATAACCGTATCGCTGCCCTCAAAGATATACGTGACATTACAGCTCTTACACGAGAAATCCAAGAGATTCATACTTCTTTTTCACGGATTGCCACTATTTTCAGTCCTTTTCGAATAGTACTCGATAATAGATTCTATAGCCATCCGCAAGTACATCTCGCGAGCAATGTCATACACGGTGGACTGACACTTTCTGAATCGCTCGAAAATACTATTTTCATCGCTCAAGATTTCATAAAAGAACTTCCGAAAGATGGATCGTGCGATGTATTATTATCTGGTTCTGGCGGACTTGGTGAAAATAGGTGTAAATTAAAAATCACCGACTTTTTGAAAGAACGAAGAAAGAAACTCGAAGAAATCAATGAATGACTCCGAATAACTCTCTCGTACTATGCAGGAATCGAATCTCTCGGAAATCCTCTTTTCGATGAGAAACTCGAGAAAAACATACGATCTCTCCTCGGCATAAAAGAAATCCTCACTTTTTCTCTCACACATTTCGATGATATTATGCGGATGCTTGGTGATACGAAACCAGAACAATATATGTTCATCAATCAGAATCAGGATGAGCTCCGTGCCAATGGAGGTTTCCCAGGAAGTATTCTCTCTTTTGAGCTCTACAAAGGACAAGTGCAGAAATTTGAAAAGCACGATGTGTATGATTATGATTGGAAACTCTACCCTTACAAAGAGACTCCTCCGAGTGGACTCGAGGGATATAGCGGGAATTTCTGAGTACGAGATGCAAACTATTATCCAGAATTTAGGGAAAGTGCGAAAAAGATTGGATTTTTCGTAGAAAAAGCGGGATTCAATAGTGTCGATACGATGGTTGCCATCAATCAAGGTATTATCATAGAACTCCTCAAAAAATACGGGCCAGTGAAGATGGATACCTATGGTCTCACTATCGACCATACAAACTTTTCTCGCATAGTTTCCACTCTGGTGGAAGCTCGAGTATTTCCGTACAAGAAACTCGACACAGGACATACTTACCAGTCTCCGAAAGAATTCCTCTTCCGATTTATGGAAGTATTTGCCAAACAACTTGTCGAAAAACGAGATATTTTTGGATACCTCAAGATATTAGTTGATAACTTTCAAAGACACGAAATCTTGATTGCTTCAAAAAATACAGAAACACAAGTCTTCCTCGAACAGCTCGGAACCAAAGAAGATTGGCAGTCAAACCAAGGGAATTTCGTCTATCCTATTTTTACTTCTCTCTCTGCCAATAAATCGGATCGATATATGAAACGAATACTTACTACGAGAGCAACCACTCAATCGGGATGTACAGTTCATAATATAGTGAGATTGAATTCCGACCATGCT
>JBAZVV010000058.1:0-8338 GCA_041660685.1 Candidatus Altimarinota bacterium
GAAACTTCTCAACGCAGATTTTGTCCGCAATGCTCCCGAGAAGATTGTTCGTATCGAACAAGACAAACGTTCTCAAGCAGCCGACCAACTCAAGAAACTCGAGGAGAAATTCAACAGTCTGATTTAATTCTTTGTTATTTTTCGTGTATGAATACACCTACTCTTTCCATTTCTGATTTTCAAAGATTTGAGACAATGTCTTGAGAAGCGAAACAAACACATATTGCATCATGGTTTACAGGAACAGATTATCCTATTGAAAAACCAGGAGAAATAAAAAATATTGTACAACACAAGGATATAATACTATTTTGGTACTATGATGATAATTATTCCTGTCCTGTAGAGCCACGGAATGAAAAGGCAATCTTTTATGTTAAAGATTCTAGTCAGATACTCACTATAGAAATGTGAGAGAGACCTCAGATACCAAACATCCAACGATTAATTGGTACTACTCGGGAAGCCTTATGCTTTGTATAATATATAAAATCTATTTCCAATTATGGATAGTTTTCTCTCATTTCTCGGTTCAAATAATTCTCATCCTCTTTCTACTGAAGAGGATTTTGATACTTTTAGTGAGGACGTTGATGTCATTATTACTGTATGGCTTAGGGAATACATTCGTATATATGACCCTGGATATACCGCAGAAGAAGCGATGAAAAATATTATCTCCATAAATGTTACAGATGATTCTATCGCTTTTACCTTTATAAATCCTTATTCTCATATCATAGAGGAAATGATATTTAAGATACAAACATTTCAAGAAATCATCAACGAAACAAAATATTTAACAAAAGAAATGTTGAAGAAAAATAGTTTTTCCTCATTCTTTGATACTGACTTATCTCGAAGATCAGATGATTGTGAAGAATATGAGAGAATTAATATTGAACTCTCCTGACTCATACTTATATGGCTAGAAAAGTATATTTCAAGCAATAACCTATCATATAAATTAGAAGATGTTCGTAATAGTATTCATAAAGTGGAATTACATGATAATCGTATTGGATTTTATATCAAACATCCACATACATGAGAGGATATATATCTATCTTTTAGAGATGATTTCCTTGAGGAGTTGAGAGGAATGGCTAGTTGAATGATAGAAAATATCATTTTATGAAGCAAAAATCCAAAATATTTAAAAAAATAATCCGTCTATTTAAACTGAGACGGATTATTTTTTTAGAGGATTGCTATGAGTATTTCCTCATAAAGGATTTCCTTGAGGTCAATATGTCCTTTATCGATGAACTTGATATCATCAGGAGCGAGTGGGTCATAGGTTTCTCGGAAAGTACGATCGACATCAGTAAGTGAGATACTATGAGTTTCTCACTCATATTCTACTTCTGCTTGAAGTGTTTGAAATACTACTTCCACTCCATCATCGAGTGCGATGAGTTTCAAAGTAAAATCCAGCGGACTTCTAAAAGTCATATCTGGATAGTACTCAGGAAGAACCTCCCCCTGAAAAGCAAGTTCTCGGGAATCTCCTGGATAACTATCGAGGAGATCAGAAACATTGAGTTCGAACATAGTTTATATTAATTAAAAAACCGTATTTTATCGGCACTTGGGTGACTTTTGAGTTTCTCGAGGGTCTTCGCTTCGATCTGACGAACACGCTCTCGGGTTACTCCGAATTCTTTTCCGACTTCTTCGAGAGTATGGATTTCTCCTCCATCGAGCCCGAATCGCATGATGACGATTTTGCGTTCACGAGGAGTCAAAAAATCGAGCATCTCGTAGAGATTTTCTTTCAGAAGTGTGAGGTTTGCTGCTTTATCTGGTGTGAGGTATTTATCATCCTCCACGAAGTCTCCAAGAGTCGTATCTTCCTCACCTCCTACAGGAGAATCGAGTGAGAGAATATCCTGAGATATACGCATAATCTGGCGTACTTTTCGGATATCCATATCGAGCTCCAGAGCAAGTTCCTCCATGAGAGGTTCTCGAGCAAGTTCCTGAGTGAGTCGTCGGAAAGTGTGAGTAAATCGGTTGATAGTTTCTACCATATGAACTGGAACACGAATCGTTCGAGCTTGGTCAGCAATCGCACGAGTAACTCATTGTCGAATCCACCAAGTGGCATAAGTTGAGAACTTAAACCCTTTTTCTGGATCGAATTTATCTACTGCACGGAAGAGTCCAACATTTCCTTCTTGGATGAGATCGAGGAGTCCAAGACCGCGTCCCATATACTTTTTTGCAATGGAAACAACGAGACGAAGATTGGCTTCAGCAAGCTTCTTTCGGGCATCTTGAGAACCTTTCTTGATGAGACGACCAAGGCGAACCTCTTCGTCGGCATCGATAAGATGAAAACGTCCGATTTCATTCAAATACATTCGGATAGAATCATCAGAGATATCTGATAGATCGATTTCTTGAGCCTTTTCTTCACTTGTATGTCCTGGCTTAAATATCTCATCTTTATCGAAACTATCGACGATTTCTATATTGAGTTTCATAAGACGTGTATAGATTTCATCGAGTTTATCGACATCGTCTTCAGCATTTGGTATAGCAGCCAAAAGTTCATCGTATGTGATTTTCCCTTCTACCTTTCCCTTCTTTATGAGAAGCTGGAGATTTTCCGAAAGACCTTCTAGGAACTCTGCAGGCACAGAAATATCTATGAACTTTTGAAGACCTTTTCCGATACGTCGTTTATCAGCACTTCGCTCAATAGGCACCTTTTTAAGTCCACGTTCTCATTTCTTTCTCTTTTTTTTCTCACCATTTTCTCCTTCGTCTTCATCATCTTCATCCTCGTCTTCATCTTCATCAAAATCTATGAGGTCATCATCTAACAAAAGAAGATCCTCGTCTTTTATTGGAAGAATATCATCCTCCAGAAGAATATCATCCTCCGTGGGGTCAGTTTCTATATCTGATGAATCAATATGATCTTCTTCCTCTTCCTCACCATCATCATGATATGAAACTTCTTTTTTTATGGAAATAAAAGAAGCATCTTTTTTAGTTACAGCTTTTTCTCGAATTTTCCCGAGATCAAACATTGTATCAGTTCCAACGATAGCATCGAGATTAACTTCCTCCACATGACTTACATCTTTCTTAGGATCTTTTTTGGACATAAATAGTAAGGAAAAGTAGTAATTATATAAGATATTAGAATAGTATTTATCTTCTCATTAATTAAATTTGATACTTATTTTCTTTGCTTTTTCCTGAAGTTCTCGGTGTTTTATGAGATAATCAGTGCTATTGGGATCAATGTTTGCAAGGAGATTTTTCTTTTCCTGCTCGAAACATATTTTATTCAGATTATTTATGAGTTCTGTGAAATTGAGAATAATGGTATTTTCGGAAAAAGTACTATTTTTTTCTTCGATAAAAAGTTCTATTGCAGAGAGCCGATCTGTGTCTCATTCACCATCTTTTTCTCATGAGTCCCTAGAATCTAGGACATTTTTAATTACGAAAAAAGAGGGAATAAACATTCCATCGTCGAGAGTATACTGAAATTTCTCTAAAAACAAGTCAAAAAAGGAGTAAAGTCGGATATAACCAGCAATCTGTTCACAGAGTTCAAACCCCATTGATTTTTTCACTTCCTCAATAACTCGCTTTTCACGAAAACTTTTGAGCTCACTATAGAGCACATCGGTACTCAGATTCAGTATCTTTCCTATTTCTCGAATATAAGCATCTATTTCGATGGGATTTTTGATATGTTTGAGCATTTTCTTGAGTTCTTCCCAGATGGCTTTTTTCCCAGTCATTTCAGTTATATCATACCTTTTTGCCCCTTCTTTTATATAGAATTGTATGGGAGTAAGAGCATTTTCCATAACTTCCTGGAAATCTCATCAGGCTTTTATGAATTCATCTGGATCTTTTGCGTCGGGCAGGGATATCACATAAATATCGAGATCTTCATTGTAGAGATTTTCTAGGCTTTTAAATGTTGCTTCTATGCCCGCCTTATCTCCATCGAGACAGAGATAACATTTCTTAGTAAATCGTTTTATAAGTAAAATATGTTCCTTAGTTAGTGCTGTTCCACTTATTCCAACTGCATTCGTAATACCTGCTTGATGGAGTGAAACAGTATCCATCTGTCATTCGACGATAATTACACTTTGTTCTTTGGCAATCGTACTTTTCGCGAGATGAAATCCATAGAGGATGGCACTTTTATTAAAAATATCAGAAACAGGGGAGTTGAGGTATTTTGGCTCACCAGTAGTTGTTATACGCCCTGTAAAAGCAACCGTATGTCCAGCAAAGTTTGCGATAGGGAATATAATTCGTCCATAGAATTTATCGCGTCCTGGACCAACAAATATTCAGGAATCGATAATGGCTTGTTCGGTGAATCCTTTTTCTTTGAGACGAGCAAAGAGTTCGCGGGGATTTCCAGAATATCCAAGTTTGAAAAGAGTGATGGTTTCCTGGGAAATTCCACGATTCAGGAGATAGTTCAGTTTTTCTTTATTTTCTTCTTTGTTAATTTCCTCATAATAAAACTCCGTAGATATGCGGTACATATCATAAATATCACCTGTTTTTTCTCCTCGTTCTTTATAATAATCGGTTTGGAGTTCCACTCCTGCTTCTTTTGCGAGGAGATGCATTGCTTCACGATATTCAAGCTTTTCTATTTCCATGAGGAATCGAATCGGACCACCACCATGATGACAGGAAAAACAATACGCAAGATTCTTGACCGGAGATATGACAAAAGAAGCCGTTTTCTCGCTATGAAAAGGGCAGAGAGCTTTATAATTGACTCCTGCTTTTTTCATCTGTAAATACCGCCCTGCAAGATCGACGATATTAATTTTAGATTCTATTTCTTGTGATATGGACATGAAAGAATCGTGAAGAAAGAGAATATTTTTTTGAATTATATGTGAATTGACCAAAAAGAAAAAAGTTTCTTTGTATTTTTGAAGAAAATTATGCTGAAATTATCGAAACCAGATTCCTCCCGTCTTCAAATACGCGATTTTCTATGATATCTAAGCCACTTTCTTGAGATAAGTTTTCGAGTTCTTCGAGGACAAAACCATGGTAGTAGCGATGATAAGTTCCTATCTTAATCTGAAAATCTCCATTTCCCTTATAGGATTTTTCATATTTGGAAAAATTAGATTCACTCATCAGATTCCAGTTGGTCATCATAATTATTCCTCACTTTTTCAGGAGTTTTTTTGTTTTTTCCAAGACTTCTTTTCGTTCCTCGCTTGTTTGTAGATGATGGAATGACGCTATAAAGATAATGACATCATATTTCTCATCATCTGAAAGTTCTTCGAGATGATTCATATCCAGCACCATGAAAGTATATTCTGGATGGAGTTTCTGTGCCTCTTCTATCATACCGCTGGATTCGTCGATTCCGAGATAGGAATAAGTCCTCACCTCCAGTCCCTCTCCCAAAGGAGAGAGGGGAGAAAAAGAATTTTCGAAAGTATCAAGAAATCGTCCATTTCCACACCCGACATCGAGGAGAGAGATAGAGGAAAACCCCCCTCAATCCCCCCTTGCCATGGGGGTAAGAAAATGATCCCGTATATATTTTACAAAATACTCAATCTCCCCCCAGCGGAGATTTTTCCGTGAGGCAGAAAATGTTTTTGCAAAAGCGTCGTAGGACATTAGAGGAGTAAAGATAAAAGAATAAAGAATATGTCATTGCGAGAATATTCGACAACAGAGCTTATAGGAAGCATAAAGCTTTGTTCGAATTTTCGTGGCAATCTTTCATTTTTGAAAAACTCTTGAATGAGATATATATCCTGATATATTTTTTGGAAGCCAAGGAAGATTTCTCTCTTCGTTCGAAATGACAGAATATTTTTTGCTTGAAAAATTCCAGAATGACAGATTTTATCTATAATCTCGTAATCTTCAAAATAGTATCAAATCCACGCTGAATATTGGAAATGGTCGGGACGATTCCACAGGTTTCGGAGGAACTACATTTCCCAGAGGAACAGACTGTTATGCTGAGGTCTTCTCAGACCGCTAATAGGATATCGTATACGGATATATCTTTTTTGACCAGTTCTATTCCACCATAGCGCCCTTTATGAGAGGTGAGAATATTCGCCTTTTCCAGTGTATTGGCAACTTTTCGGAGAAATGGTTCTTTGATAGCAAGTTTCTCACTGATAATACCAATCGTATGGATTCAAGGATTATGCGTGAGATATTTTACCAGAAGGAGAGCATATTCTCAAGAAGAAGAAATTTTGAGCATAGGGAGTAAGTCGAAAGTCTATAAAGTCCATAAAGTCGAAAGTTCAAATGCTTGTCATACTGAACTTGTTTCAGTATCTTCCCCTTATTTTAAATTAATATGGAAGATCCCGAAATGAATTCGGAATGACAATACCTCATATTTTTACCCGAAATATTTTTTGAGTACATTTGGATTCTTATTCCACTTGGACATAGTTTTTACTCTGAGTAGAATATATACTTTTCTGTCGAGAATTTTCTCGAGCTCTATTCTGGCGAGTTTTCCGATATTTTGGAGGACGACTCCTTGCTTCCCGATGAGAATATTTTTCTGGGAATCTTTTGATACATAGAGCATAACGAGGGCTTTTATCATACCGTTTTCCTCCACGAGATCTTCTACATCCACGAGTATATCATAGGGAAGTTCCTCACCGAGCGAGAGAAATATCTTTTCACGGATAATCTCGCGGATACGAGTCTCCATATCTTGATCGGTGTAATAATCTTCATCATAGAAGAGTGGTCCCGTTGGGAGCGATTTCTTGAGTGTTGAGAGAAGTTCGCGAAATCCATTTTTATTACGAGAAGAGATGCTTATAGCATCTTTTCGTGCTTCGGTTGCATGTTTCAAGTCACACTTCGAATAGACGAGAATAACTGGTTTTTTCACTCATTTCAGAAGTTCGCTGATTTTCTCTTCTTCTTCTCCGCGTTGTCGGGAAATGTCG
Source organism: Candidatus Altimarinota bacterium (assembly GCA_041660685.1). Classification (GTDB taxonomy): domain Bacteria; phylum Patescibacteriota; class Gracilibacteria; order BD1-5; family UBA2023; genus UBA1545. Next base: position 6,966 of record JBAZVV010000058.1, read on the forward strand.
ATAAATCGAACAATAATATCCGCATCATTGAGGGCTGTTGCCGCCTGACTATTGATTATGATATTGAGCTCTTCTTTGGATTCGTGAATACCCGGAGTATCGAAGAATATAATCTGAGAATCGTCGTCGTTGTAGATTCCACGAATGGTTTTCTGAGTGGTCTGTGGTTTACTGGAAACAGCACTGACTTTTTCGTCGATGAGTGCATTGATAAAAGTAGACTTCCCAGAATTGGGACGCCCGATGAGTGCTACATATCAGACTTTTTTGTGAACGAGCGGTTTTATAAACTGGGAAATATCGATTTCTGTTGTCATAGAAAATGAGCGAATAGGGGATAGAATGTGTCTTTTATAGATGGAGAGTATAGGGAAAATAGGAGAATTGCAAAATATGTTTTAAAAGAATGAAAATTATCTTGGAAAATATATTGACTTTTGAATATAAAAATGTATAAAGATTTCATAAGATTTTTTACTTTTCATCTTTATATAATATGAATACTTCTAGTATAATTTGAGATACAAAACCTTTAGAGAAGGTTTTGCAAAATGAGTTTTCTTTGGGAGATGCAACAAGTTGTGCTGTTAAAACTATTTTTGAGTCGTCAGAATTCGCTGAAGCTCCTAAAAAAATCCGCAATCTCCAAGAGCCACCGAAAGATTCTGGTATCAGTATTATCACGGACACTCGTGTTCTTTCTGATACAGTACCGGAATGTAATCAGAGAAACGGATTTTGGCGCTATAATTATCCAGCATTCGATCAGTTGATAAAAATATGAATACTACGACTTCCATCCGAGGAACAACTTCTTGCATATATTAATTCCATTCCTGGAAATACCTTGGAAAAAGCGCAAGTTATGAATGGAAAAGATGAGTCATTTCCAGGTTTTCTCGGTTCCCGAAATGGTGAAATTTGTGAACGTTATGATAGTACTATCTGGTGGGTTGTTTCATTTGATGGATCCACTCGTTATGTTGTTCTGAATCGTGGTAGTCAGCGTGCTGGTTCTGGCTTGGGCATTCGGAATGATGGTCTCCTTGTCCCTGAGTTTTTCGGATAAAGGTCAATCCGATTCTTTAATTTTAAAATCTCTCCTATTCTCATAAACTGAGAATAGGAGAGATTTTTTATATGAGTTTCTTTACCCTCCAAGTACTTGTAATACTTCCTCTAAACTTACTTCTCCGAGTACAACTTTTATAAGTGCGTCATCCTTGATAGTGATCATCCCATCTCCGATGGCTTGGATTTCGAGTTGAGTTTTGGAAGCATGGGAGAGAACCATTTTCTCGATTCCTTCGGTCATTTCGAGAATCTCAAAGAGTCCAGTACGCCCCTTGTATCCTTTGTGATTACATTTCTCA
>JBAZVV010000059.1:0-8338 GCA_041660685.1 Candidatus Altimarinota bacterium
TCTGCCTCATCTCTCTGAGAATTTCATCATTAGATTTTATCTGGAGTCAAGAAATAGATTGTGCAGTATTATTTACTATGATTGAAGGAATTACTAGAGTTTTACCTAGTTTTTTACTGATTTCTTGTGGTTTTCAGACTCTATCCTTTGTTTTTTGTGGTACTACATTCGGATCAATAAACTGAGTAGTTATCTTATCTTTCTTACTCGTATTTTCTAGTTCTTCTCATAGTACGTCTTGTGCTGCAATAGGGAGATTTATAGTCTCAGAAATCCCTTCTATTCATATGGGATTCACTCCTGATTTTACTCCAGTTATAATATCTTTCCCTGCTTGTACTTTTAGATCATCGAATCGTGCCTCATTCTGAGCAACGGCGTCGATATTTACAAGCATCATATCACGCATCTGTTTCGGCATCTTATCATCATTTGCATCATCCTGTAACCATAGTCGTGCAGATTTCACCTGATTCCAAGTAAGATTCCCATACAAGTACATCTGTTGTATTTTCTTCTCGGCAAATACTCTCTGCAATGGGATCTGCAAAGATGATTCTTGAGAAATACCAGCGATTGCTTCGTAGGTTCTCTGTACAGTGAATGCATTTTCGCCTTTCTTAGTACTCACGAGAAGTTCTTGTAGATGAGCTTTTGTGGTTTGTTTCAATATAACAAGTTCCGTTTGTTTCTCCTGTGTTTTCCAATCTATCAATACTTTGATAGTATCAGCATTTTTCACACTATCAAGTGCTTGTATGGCAGAATCTATCTTCTCCAGAGTGATATTCTGGAGGATATTTTCTCGCTCTTGTTTTGTTTTAAAATACAATTTCGGTGCTCAGGAAAGATTCACCTCGTATCGTTTCATCGTTTGTTCTTCGAGAGATTGCCCAGTAAGTGCCTGGTGAACCTGAAAAGCCAGAATGCGATTCTGTTCTTTCAAAGTCTCTGGTCCGGTGAATTGTTCTGACATAGATATGTATAGAGTAAAAATAAGATTTCCTCTATCGTAGCATATTTCCCATTTGAAAGCAAAAAATCCACCATTTTGGGAAATGGTGGATTTTGAAGAGGAAGGATTATTTATTTAGGATCTTTGAGACTAATATTCCCGTTATTTAAGATTACATTATATCTTTGCCCCATAAGGGAATGAAGATTTGTGCCAACGCTAGTAGATGAAAATTCTATGTTTCAGAGATCTACGGGTGTTTTGCTTTCTAATTGCTGCTTAGTAATAGTTATTGGACTTTTTGGACTCATAGAATAGTTCATGAACTTTTTATCAAACGTATAATAAAGACTCTCTTCTTTTGCTCATTTCACATCATAAAAAAGACTCACCTCAAATTTATTATCCCCTATACTGTTCATAGATTCAATATGTAATCCATTTTGACATGTAATTTTTTGTCTCATCTCTCTGGTAATTTCATCACTAGATTTTGTATAAAGTCATTGGATACTCTGTATAGTGTCATTTACTGTAACTATAGGCATTACTGGTGTTTTACCAAAATTTCTACTAATTTTTTTTGCTGTATCTTTTGCTGCTTGCGATACTACTTCTTGTTTTGCAGCGGGATCCGTTACGGAAGGCTCCTTCTTTACTCTTTTATTCTCATTTCCAGCTTTAGCCAGTATCACTTTTGGAATATCAGTCTCTGAAACTCCAGCCATTGTCAATAATACTTTCATATCACTACTTCCAACAACTCCATCGAGTGGTTGTTTTTTGAGTTCTTTCTGAAAACCAGACACTCCATCTTTAATCAAGGTATCTATTACTGATTGCACTTTAGTAACATCACCTTTAGTTTTAATAAGATCAGCAACAACTTGTATATTTTTCTTTGCTGTTACTGTAATGGTAGGATTTTTTGAATCTTCATTTTGATTTTTAAGCTTCGAAAGTGCTTCGGTGAATTTTTGAAGTACTTCAGGGTTCGTATCTATTATTTCAGTAGCTGGTGCAACTACCTCTGCAGGCTTTACTGTAAAAGTCAGTATTGTTTTATCAGAACTCATTGTTATCGCATATTTCTTACCCCCCAGTTCCACTTCTGTTGGAGTAGGGTTTTTATCTGCATTGAAGGCAATACTAGCAGCCTCTTTCTCACCCTGCTTAATACTCAATTGAAACATTCCATCTTCTTGTTTTATAAGTTTTCCATCACATTTATATCCATCTGGTAATCCACTTACAGTAACTGATAGATCGTTAGTTTCTGTAGTTTCTGCTGCTGGAAGATATTTTGCCGCATCTTTATTCAAATCATAGAGACTTCCGAATAGATTCACTTCTTGTTCTTGATTATGTTTATCTCATGCATTTTTTGAAGCATCTCTTCTTGCTTGTTCAGTTGCACTCTTATTCTTATAACTACTAATAAAACTGTTAATATCTTTATTTCTTTGATTATCTGCTGGTGTACTTGGTGTATTGATTAAAGATTTTTCCAATTTTTCCACAGCATTAGCAATAGTATCATTATTAACTTTTTTCATCTCATCAACAGTTGTATTTTTGTTCTTAAAATTTTTCACCGCCTGTTTTTTCTCATCCGCAAGATCCAAAATCTCTTGACCAATTACTGCTCGATCATCATTAGATTTAGGATAATATATTGCTTCTATAACCACTTCTTTTCCATTCAAAGTTACAGAAACTGGTGCATTGGTCGCAAGTTTATCTTGCACCTCTTGAGAAAGGGAATATTCTTTTTTGATTGCTTCTATAATAAATGTATTATCACTTGAAAGAGTCATTCCATTATCAAGAATCTGCTTCAATCCATCTATCTTGAGTTTATTCAAAGCTTCTTTTGTTACATCTTTCACACCATCTACATCAATTGTTTTACTATCAAGAAGCATCTGAAGTTCATGTTTATCAATCTCTCCTGGTTTTGAACCCTCCTTGATAATCTTCTGTAGAAGTTGCTCGGCAGTATCTGATTGAGTAATAGTACTTTCTATTCCTCCTTTTGGACTTTCACTCATATATGTTTTTATATTAAAAATAAGATAACACCTTCATATTACCCTATTTTTTATGAAAATGCAAAAAATCCACCATTTTGAGAAATAGTGGATTTTGTGAGGAAAATATAAGAGATTTATCTTTTATCTTCTTGATTTAATGGACTATATGGTATGGTAGTGGTTGATCTTACTGGTTCAACTTTTACTGGTTCAACTGTTCATAATTTTCTTAACTCTTCTATTGGCATTTTTTGTAACTCCGCAACTTTTCCATCTTTTATATATTTATTTGGCTCTTTACTTACAATTCCAGTTATCAAAGTTCATCTTTCTACTCATTCAGGGCTATTTGGAGCAACTACTGCTGACTGAGCAACTTTTTGTCCAGCCTCTGTAATTTTATTTCTTATATCACCTTCTTTAAAAGCCTTAATAATAGTATCTTGAATCTTGGCATCTTTGAGATTAAAACCAGCAAGACGAAGTTCTGATGCTACCTTTCCTAAATCATCAAATCATTCAGTTCTGAGTTTAGTTTTATCCATGGTTATTTCAGAGCTTGATCAAACTACTCAATTAACTCACATAATTTTATCAAGACTTCTTCATGCTAATTGAAGTTTTTCAGTTATTTGAGCATAATCTTGTTTGGTTAAAACATGATTTCCTACCTTAAACTCTTTTGCCAAATCAGCTACCATATTATCAGGCGTGTATTTTTTTAATTTATCTCCTAATATTACTGTAGGAGCTACTTCGGGAGGTGGAGTATCTACTGGAGCTGGACGAACTTCGGGAACTACTGGAGCTGTAGCTATTTCAACTACTGGAGCTGGACGAACTTCGGGAACTACTGGAGCTTCTAATTTAGCCTTAAATCAAGTATATTTATTATCAATAGCAAACTTTTTTAAATCTTGTATGGTTTGCTTAATAACTGCATCTTGTGATTTTTTCATTGCTTCTAAAACAGAAGAAATTTCTTTTCTTTCTTCTAGAGTGAGTCTTTTATCACTCATCATTTCTTTGATCCTATCTTGTACAGACTGTGGTTTAGTTTGAACTAACTGTTCGCTTAATTTTTCTCCCATATATGTTTTTATTAAAAATGTAAAATAACAAATCTACTGTATTCTATTTTTCGTTTAAACGCAAAAAAACGAGCATTTTTTTGCTCGCTTTATTTCCGATATCCCGAGATTATCCCTTCCTAGCCACATTTCTCAGACCAAAAAACACGAGTCAGAGTGCTATGAGGAAAAAAATACTCGAAGCGATATAGGGCGCTCCGCTCCATACCACATACAGATACCCTGCCAAAAATGGTCAAATGATATTTCCAAGACTCATCATAGAAGCATTGGTTCCGAGAGCTTTTCCGACTTCTTTGCCAGCATAGTGTGCATGAAGCGAACCAACAGCAGGATTGATACTCCCCTGTCCGAGTGGGAAAAGTGCGATTATAGAGATCCCCCATACATATGGATTGAATGCAAATAATGCAAAAGAAAGAATAAGGGCGCTGAATCAAAAGAGAATCATCCCTTTTTCATCCAAAATATTGCGAATATATTTGATCAAAAAACCTTGATAAATTATCGCAATAATTCCTATAAATCCGAACAAGTATCCAATCTCCTTTTCATGAAAAGAAAAACGATCCGCGAGCAAAAGAGGGAAAGTTGTTTGCATCGCCGAAAATCCAAGCGAGAGGAGGAGAGTAAGGGAAAAGAGTGTATAAATCTGTTTCTGGTGATGATAGAAGTCCAGAGGAGACGTGGATTCTTCATCTACTTCCAGATGTTTATTTGTCACCTCTGAAAGAGAAAATACGATAATGAGAAGATTCACAAAGATGACCAGAGCAGAAGCGATTCCGAGAAGGAAATGGGATCCATTTCCAAAAAGTCCCCCAAGAACAGGACCGATAGTGAAACCAATTCCAAACATCGCACCAGTGAGTCCGAGGTTCTTGGTTCTGTCTTTGGATGTGGATATATCGGAAATATATGCCTGCCCTATCGCCATCCCAGCACCGCCAAGCCCCGAGAGAAATCGTGCAAACATAAAAAACCAGATATTTCCCGCGAATGCAAAAAGTATATATCCAAGCATATTCAGAAAAGAAGTTACCATAAGGATTCGTTTCCGTCCATATACATCAGAAAGTCGTCCAAAAACTATCCCCCCGAGAAACATCCCGATGGAAAATGTCGCAAAAGTTATCCCCACCCAATGTTCTCCGAGTCCGAACCCTCGTATGATAAATGGCAGAGATGGGATGATGAGTCCAAACCCTATGATATCCAACAACACAGTCAGGAGGATAATAGAAAGAGAGGATTTTTTCGATAACATCAGAGAAAATAGTAACAAGAGATAATGTGCGCGAGTATAGAGAAAAAAATGAAAAATACCACTCAAAAAGAATAGAAAACTTTATTTTGTATTTTTCAGTTTTTTTCATAGTATGAAATACAATATTACACAGTGTTCAAGAAAGAGTAAATATATATTTTATCTGCCCCGAGAACTCTTTTTGAATCATCATTATGAGACGAGTCCCGCTGGAAAGAAAAAATATATATTTACTCTTTCCAGTATTATAAAAATTTCATAAAATATCCCTTTTCATCTTAATTTCGTGTTTATAGAAGTTATACCATTTGGCGGATCTATCGATAATAAGTGACTCACCTATTATATGAGAAATGAACTTGCAGACACTATCCAGATCGGATGTCTCGTGGAAGTTCCTTTTCGTAATGCGGTAGATTATGCTATCGTAACAAGTTTAGAAAGTACTGAGATCCCAGAGAATCCAAAATCTATCGTGCGTGTCGTGACCAAAATACCCCTCATCTCCCCCTATCAGATACGAACTATTTTTGATTGTGCATCTTATTATTTCGTCCATGCCCATCAAATCCTCTCACTTTTCCTCTCAAAAACACTCGTTCGGTATTTGGAGAAAAAAGATTTCGTAACACTTCGTAAAAATGAGACTGGTCTGAAATCAAAAACTGGTCTCGAACATATCTCTTTTTATCATCACACGGGCGATACTTCCTTTTTTGAGATTATACAAAAACATATAGAGGGTAATACCGTGATAATATTCCCAGATGATTTTTCCTTGGACGCTTTTTTGCAATCCTATCCCATTGATTTAGAAACAACACTTATTATCCCCGATAAACTCACTGAAACCAAGAAATACAAAGCTTTTTCTTCAGTCTACAATGGAGAAAAAAATATAATTATTTGAACCAGACGCATTCTTTACTATAATCTCTCACATTATGAAAATATCCTCTATATAGAAGATGCACTTCATAAGACCGCGATGCGATTTAACCATATTTACAAACATCTGGAGATACTTCGTAAAATGGCTTCATATAGCGATTTTAATATCACCATCCTTTCCACTCTTCCGAGCATCGAAAGTATGTATTTGCTCCATACTGAAGCATATAAAAAATCATAAATGTATTTATCTATCCATTCCTATTTTCACAGGAATCCATCATATGTCCCATAAGGAAATTAATCTTTGAAAAACCATTCTTCTATGCAACAAAAAATAAATCACTTCATTAATTTCCTTATTATACGATTTTCCCATCTTGATCGAGTTCGTATGGTATTTTTTGGATTTGTATTATTTGCCATCCTTATAATCTGGACGGCATTTAAATACACCGTTCTGGAATATACCTACTACAAAGATTTGGCTGATAAACAACAAACAATGACCGTGAAAAATCCTGTTTCTCGAGGGACGATATCTTCCAATAATACTCCAGCCTGAGTATTTGCTACAAGTACGGATCTCTCTGATCTTGCCATCGACCCAAAGGCGCCATGATCAAAAGAAAAACTTGAGACCTTTTTGACTGATTTAATCTACGAAGAGCTCTGCTCTAAACAACCAGAAGAGCATTGTAGAGACAATATTTTTGACTATCTCCGAAAGACAGAAGATGATGGTTTTATTATGAATGATATTATCATAAAAAATCAAATTCATGAAGAAATCCAAAGAAAGATATCCAAAGAATTTATAGATTCTGTTATCATCAAAGAAAATCTGAACCAGAAAGAAATACACGATCTCGAATATCTGACAGTTTGATCAGGAAGCTCTTTCGGTATTATTAATAATAGCCTTTATGTTGATCCCACGAAAGTAGAGGATAAAGTGGGAATGACGACGAAACTCATGGGAATATTGTCACTTTCGAAGAATGAACTCGATTTCAAACTCTCCAATCGAACAACGAGATATATAAAAATCATTCGAAAAATGAATCTCTCGACGCGAGATATGATCGATGTTCGCATGCAGGCTGAGAAAGTCAATATAGCTCAAGGTCGTATGCTTGATTCCGAAAGTATATTTCATTTTTTCATACTTGAAGCCAATCCCACAAGATTTTATCCAGAGAAAAATATGGGTGGTCAAATCGTTGGTTTCGTAGATAATGCTAACGAAGGGAAATATGGAATAGAAGGATACTTCAACGAGGAGCTCAAAGGAAAAGAAGGAGCAAGAATTGCCAAGAAAGATATCTCGGAACGAACCATTGGATCATCTGATCTCGGGGAAAAAAAGATGGTCAATGGAACCGATATCAAACTGACGATTGACCGAAATATCCAAAAAGAAGTAACAAAAATACTCTCTGATGGGATAAAAGAATTTCGTGCAAATAAAGGCTCTGTGGTCATTATGGATCCAAAAACAGGAGCTATAGTAGCCATGGTAAGCTATCCGGATTTTGATCCAAATAATTTTGGAGAAGTGTATGAACTGGAGAAAGTAAGTTATGCCAAATATCCGATCCCTTCTTTTGATCTTCTCGGAGTGCCACTCTTTGTGGAGGATTCAGAAAAAGGAACTTCTCTAATGGTTGGGAAACAAAAGATATCGCTCCGAGCTGCCACAGAAGCCGAGATTGATAATAGAGCTATTCCAAAATACAAGTATAAAAATATGTTCGGTCCAGGAACCTACGAGGCCGATCCAGTAAGTGCTCTCTATGAACCAGGTTCTGTATTTAAGGCCGTGACCGTTGCAATAGGTATCGATACAGGTGACATCAAACCGTCTGATACATATATGGATAAAGGGTATGCAGAAATAGACCAATACAAAATCAAGAACGTCTCGAATGAATGTATCGGCATACATACCTATGCACATGCTCTCGACTGGAGTTGTAATGTCGGGATGATTGATATTGTGCAAAAAATAGGAAAATCTCTTTTCTATAAGTATATTACCGACTTTGGATTTGGACAAAAATCCAATATCACTCTCGAAGGGGAAATTTTTGGAAAGATA
>JBAZVV010000060.1:0-8313 GCA_041660685.1 Candidatus Altimarinota bacterium
TCCGCGATAAAAATCGCTCCGTCATTTTGTTCGGCGATACGTTTAAAAGGGAGAACGGCTCCGAGGAGATTTCCGAGAGTCATCTGATCTCCGGTCGGTTTGACTCCGGTGAGGATTTTTTTCATAAAAAAAGAGAAGGAAGGAATAATGTATGATTCTTTTTATGGAAAATATTTTTCTCATTTCCTGTGGGATTTGTCTTATAATAATGACTCAAACAAATCCTCGGTGCATTCGAAAAGCATTTTCCATACTTGATGTATGTATTTCCACCGAAAGTATAGAGAAGAGCTTCGAAAAAGCAAAAAAAAATCCTCTGACCGTGAAGTCGGAGGATTTGGTATCTATTTTTAGAACTCGAGAGAAGTATTTGTGAGATTATAAAGCGTGCCATCAGAGCTCTTAAATTGTGTCTCTCCGAGATTCAATACGGTTTTCTGTACCATTTTCTTGTACACAATCGTTACGAGTGATGTTTTTTCAGCAATAGTCTTCGGTTTCTTGAAATTGATATAGATAACAGAATTTCCTGGGATATTTGCATTCTTTACCACCTCTACATCTTTATCCTCAGAAAAAACATCACTGATAGTGAGTCCTTCTGGGTCAAAAGCAAGAGGAAGAATGATTTTTGAAACATTTTCCAAGCGACTGTTTGTTTGAATCTTAAGCATATCTGTACCAGTTCCCGCACTCACGATGGCAATATCTGCAGGAGTTACACTCGTATTAGTTGTAGAATTGAGTACAGAAGTTTGGAGTCGAGCCCCCATATCCGTACTAAAGAGAAAAGTATTGATAGAAAAAGCAAATGCGAGACTTGCCACGATAATAACCGTATTTTTCTTGGAATTTTGCTTTTTGTAGTCTTGAAAAAGATCTCTCATAAGAATAGAAAAGAAGAGGATAAATATTTGTATTTAGTATATAGGAATGGTCCATAAGTCAAATTTTTAACTTTTTTTCTAAAAATTTTGACAAAGCGATACTTTTCTATACAATGCCCGCACTTCTTTTTAAGAGAAATTCTTTCAAAGATGTGCAGAATTTTAAAATTTTGCCGCTTTAGCTCAGTTGGTAGAGCAACGGTCTTGTAAACCGTAGGTCGTCGGTTCGACTCCGACAAGCGGCTCCATTGTTTTTGAAATAGTTCCAGGTCAAAAGTTGCAAGATGAAAATCTCTTCTATGAAACTTGAAACTTAGAACTTTTTTTCTTTTTGGGTCGGTTCCAGAGTGGTCAAATGGGGAGGACTGTAAATCCTTTGGCTTCGCCTTCGTAGGTTCGATCCCTACCCGGCCCACCATGTAAAAACAAAAAATGATCTCATCCGCAAGGATGGGGTCATTTTGTTTTTACCTGTGGAGCCTTGGGAAGTAGGGATCGAAGCCGTAGCGACACTGATAAGTTCTTTGAAAAAGAACGAATCAGGGAAGATGCGCCTTGAATGGCGCATCTTGTCGCAAGGAGTTTTTCTGAAGTGTAACGGAAGAAAAAAGATCCCGCTCGGTGGAGTCTTGGGAAGTAGGGATCGAACGTAAGGATTTTCGAAGTGAAACGTTATAATACAATCTTCATCCGCAAAACCTTTTGTAAAAACAAAAAGGTTACTTCTTTTATGAAAAAAACATAAAAACTTTTGGGAGAAAGTCCCATTTGTCTATAATCTCCACACCTTGTGTAGTTTTACGGATCGATTTTTTTGCGAAGCCTGATATTTTGGCATACATACACGTATTCAACATCTCACTTATTATTTGTGAAAACAAATGCACTTTTTTGAGTGTGTAAAACTATATAAAATAACCAAAACATGTAAATATGAAAGAAATGTTTAGTAATAAGTCATTGAACAAGCTCCATTTCCAATACGGACTCGTTCGTTTGGGTGGACAATTTGTTGGTACTTTTGGAGTAATTATCCTGTACAATATGGGATACCCCTTGTGGCAAGCAATACTTTTTTGAGCGATATACCCTTGTGGCGAATTTCTTTTTCGTCTCATAGTACTGCCTTTTTTCTCTCGATTTGGATTGAAAAGAACCATTCTATTTTGAGCAATGACATTTGTGCTCGTGGCACCTACTTTTTATCTGGCTACGCTGTCTATTATTCCCGTATGGATATATCTTATCCTTTGGTCGTTTGCAGCCGCTTTTTACTGGTATTCGTTCCATATAATCTATGGGCTTGTTGGTGATCAGGAGAAGAGAGGAAGACAAAGTGCTATTAAAGAATGAGTGGCACAGATTGCATATAGCCTTGGTCCTATTCTCGGTGGTGTGATTTTCAAATTTTTTGGTGCTCCAGGGCTTTTGCTCTCTGGTGCAATATCATTTGCTCTCGCTTTGATCGTGCTCCTAAAAGTAGATGAATATCCGAATATTAAGGTAAAACAATGAATAAAAACATCATTCAAAAACACTCCCAAACGAGGACTATTCATAAATTGATGTTTTGCATTTCAAGAAGTATTTATCAACGAACTATGGATTTTAGTGCTCTTCTTTCTTTTTCACGAAGATACGGTCATGATGTGAGGACTACTGTCACTTGTTATGATACTACGTATTGGAGTAGAATACTTTGTAGGGGGGACAATCGACTTTCAGCACAAGACAAGATGGTATCAATGGGGGGCTGTTATTATTGCCATCTCGGTTATAGGGCGTGCGCTTTTTGGCTTTACTGTAGATATTATTATTTTTTCCGAAATCCTATTAATAATGGGTTTTTCTCTATTTTCTCCCTATGGATCTGTCTTTTCTTATAATTCTGTGAAGGAATCCGAATATCCCGAATCCTTCGCACTCTTATACGAATCTTGATGGGATTTCGGCTCTATTATAGCATATGTTTTAGCAGTCTTTTTAGTATATTATCATGTTGAGATACGCTACCTAACGATTATTGGGATAATTGTACTACCTTTTGTAGTTTTGGTGTACAGGGATTACTTTCGAGAACCTCGTATGATGGAAGTATGAGACGAATTTATGGATACTATGTAATCACTAGAACTTTTATATAAAAGTTCTAGTGATCCAAACAAGCTTAAAAAAAACAATATCAACCTAACTTCCCTACTTCCAGCAAAGACTACTATTAATAAAACAGGAATCATCTCATGTCTACTCAAATACAAACATAACTTACTTTAAGGATTTTTAATTCAATTCCACTAAATGGGGTTCAGTTCATTAGGCGGGTGGGATTTTTTTTACGAAACGTATGCCTTGGGTTGTAGGGATCGAGGCCGTAGCGACACTGATAAGTTCTTTGGAAAAGAACGAATCAGGAGGAAAGCCAACGATTTTTATTTCCATCGCAAGAAGTTTTCTGAAATATAACGGAAGAAAAAAGATTCCTACCCGGCCCACTGATTGCAGGATTTTCAGAGAAAATATTATTTCTCCTTCATATGAAAACAGTACCGATTCTCATATTCACCGAGCTCATACGAACATCGAAATAAATACTTTCTGGAATTACAAAATATTTCATTTTAAGAAAAACTTGATTTCTATCCATTTTCTATATACTATCTTCACATTCCAGCCTGCCCGGGTGGTGAAATGGTAGACACGACGGTCTTAGAAGCCGTTGCCTCGCGGTGTGAGAGTTCAAGTCTCTCTCCGGGCACCAATTCGATAAAAATATATCCTTCGTGAAAACGAGGGATATTTTTTGTCAAAAATGCTTCTGAAGCGAGACTTGAATTCGAACATTGAGAGTTCAGCGAAGCGAGTCGTCTCCGGGCACCAAAGAATTCAAACAACTCACGTGAAAGCGTGGGTTTTTGTTTGTCGTGTAGATGTTATATACCAAAAGAATATTTCGCTTGCTAAAACTCAATTTTTTTATATAGTACTCGGGCTTACAACCGAGGTTTTCACAACATTTTTCTGTAACTAACTTATATTCAAGTCGGGTGATTTTATCACCGCCCGTTTTGTCGTAAGATAGTTACGGAAATCTCGTTGTAAGCAAACTTGACCAGGTCGATAAAATCACCCGCTTTTGTTTGCTTACACACCCACATTGAAACACTCGGCAATTATCACTAATTGCCATTTTTTATGTCCGAACCAAAAATAATCGAAAAGAAAGCTTCCAATACCTTTTTACGAAAAGCGAATTCAGCAAAAAAAGACGAGTTTTATACACAGCTCTCATATATTGAAAAAGAGCTGGGGCATTATGAAGATTATTTTAAAGGGAAGACTATTTTCTGTAACTGTGATGATCCAGAAGAGAGTCATTTTTGGAAGTATTTTGAGATGAATTTCGAACATCTCGGCATTAAGAAACTCATCTCTACTCATTTTGAAGATGAGAAGTCATCATATAAACTCGAAATCATTGGAGATAGGAATCATGACGGTAAGATAAATAATCTCGATATTATTAAGACTTCTCTGAAGCAAAACGGAGACTTTCGGAGTCCTGAGTGCATCGAGATTTTACAAGAAGCAGATATTGTTGTAACAAATCCTCCATTTTCTCTCTTTCGCGAATATGTTGCACAACTCTTTGAATATAACAAGAAATTTATTATTATTGGAAACTTAAATGCAATAACTTATAAGGAAATTTTTAAACTTATTAAAGAAAATAAAATATGGCCGGGGTCTACTCTTGATGGGAGAAATATATGGTTTAGAATTCCAGATAGTTATGAAAAATATCATAAAATTGAAAATGGTACCAAATATGCTTTTGTAGCAAGTACTATCTGGTTTACTAACTTAGATTATAAAAAACGTCATGAAGATTTGATTCTCTATAAAACCTACAACGAAACAGATTACCCGAGATATGATAATTATGACGCTATCAATATAGATAAAACAAAAGATATTCCAATGGATTATAAAGGAGCTATGGGTGTTCCGATTACCTTTTTACTCAAACATAATCCTGAACAGTTTGAGATTATAGATGGATTAAATCGTTACAGTATTTTAGATGGGCCCACAGAAGAAACAAGAGGTAAATATTTAGCTCAAGTAAATTGAAAGCCAATCTATATTCGCATAATTATTAAAAATAAAAAACTCTAACCCCTAATCTTTTCATCCTATGAAAATAGAACTCCGAGAAATCTCTATCCGTGAAGTTGTCGCTGGTTATATTAATAATCAAGAAGACGGTGTCGTTGGATATGGTGGAATGCTCAATATCCGCCCAAAGTACCAGAGAGAATTTGTCTATGGAGACAAACAACGAAACTCGGTCATCGAAACAGTACGCAAGGATTTCCCGCTCAATGTTATGTATTGGGTAAAGAATTCAGATGACAGCTATGAAGTTCTCGATGGACAACAGCGGACGATTAGTATCTGCGAGTATGTTGCTGGAAAATTCTCTCTCGATTTTCAGTATTTTCATAACCTTGAAGATGTTGAGAAAAAGCAAATTCTCAATTACAAACTCATGGTGTACTTCTGTGAATGAAATGATAAAGAGAAACTTGACTGGTTCAAAACTATCAATATCGCAGGAGAAAAACTCACCGACCAAGAACTTCGAAATGCGGTTTATACAGGAACTTGGCTCACGGACGCGAAACGGGACTTCAGTAAAACAGGTTGTGCCGCCTATGGACTCGGAAGTGATTATCTAACAGGATCTCCTATTCGACAAGAATATCTCGAAACCGCAATTAGCTGGATCAATAAGGGGGAGATAGAAAAATATATGTCAGAAAATCAACATAAACCAAATGCTTTTGAAATCTGGTCGTATTTTCAAAATGTGATTACTTGGACGAAAATCGCTTTTCCAAACTATCGCAAAGAAATGAAAGGCGTGGTTTGGGGACTCCTCTATAATACATTCAAGGACAGAGAATTTGATGCTCAAAAACTGGAGATAGAAATCATTCGTCTTATGCAAGATGAAGATGTAACGAAGAAATCCTGAATCTATGAATATGTCCTCACAGGAAATGAAAAATCTCTCAGTATCCGTGCCTTTGCAGACAAGATGAAACGAGAAACCTATGAGCGACAAGCAGGAATCTGTACCCATTGTGGCAAACACTTTGACATCGGAGAAATGGAAGCTGATTACATCACTCCTTGGCATGCAGGCGGGAAAACAACTCCCGAAAATTGTCAAATGCTTTGTCGTTGATGCAATCGAGTAAAGTCGGGGAAATAAAAAACAATGAACGAAAATAAAATAATCCCTCTCGCCCGAGAGGGATTATTTTATTTTTTCACCAATTTCTTCAAAAATCCTATATCCTTATCAAACCCTGTAATATCTTCGAGATTCTTATGATGGAAGGTCTTTCCTTTCTTGGGCACGAATACTATATCGTTACTTCCCGTAGTGCAAATATCTGCGACAGTATCATAGAGTCGTCGACGATAGAAATTACGTGCTATGGATGTTTTAGTGTGCTTCCCAGAGAATATCACTCCAAAACGATTATGACCGACTTTATTGGGTAATATATTTGCGATAAATCCATACGCAAAAAAAGGTTTACGAAATCGTAGAACCTTTTTTACTTCGTTTTCATTGAGTCTATAAATCTTTGGAATCATAGGGAAACAAATTGTTCGAGACTATTCAGCTACTTTTGCATCAGTCTTAGAATATCGAGCAGAATTATCTACACGGAAATGTTCACTAGATCCTGGGTATTGTACTACACGAGCAGTACCTCCAGCAACATTGTGCATCTTAGATTTTCCTTTGATAAGTTTGTAACGATTTGGGTATGTAACAGTAAGTACATGACGACCTTTTCGACGTCGTGCAGCAAGAACTGCTCGCCCTCCTACAGAGAGAGATCGTGTCAAAAATCCGTGTGTTCGAAGTCGTTTTCTTTTCTTGAATTTAGCG
Source organism: Candidatus Altimarinota bacterium (assembly GCA_041660685.1). Taxonomy (GTDB): domain Bacteria; phylum Patescibacteriota; class Gracilibacteria; order BD1-5; family UBA2023; genus UBA1545. The sequence continues at coordinate 6,859 of JBAZVV010000060.1, forward strand.
AGCATAGTACCTGTTTTTATTAAAAATAATAGTAAAAAGAAATGATGTTCTTTTTATGAAAGTGCGGGAATTGTATGAAAAAACGTTGGAAAGTCAAAACAAATTATATTTTTCCTTATATACCTTTTTTTGAAAGGGGTTTGATTCCTTGTTTCTTATCAAAACAAAGTCAGTGGTTATATGAAATTTCTCAAGACTGTCTTGATTTCGAAATAAGGAATCAAACCCCTTTCTCATTCTCTTAATTCTTGATAGTTTTCTCCCAAATCTTTTGGAGGGAGAGAGCATTTTCCGCGGCTTCTTGCTGTGCCTTTTTCTTGCTCGAACCTGCCCCAGTTCCTACTTGTATTGTTCCTATGTATGCACCAACGGTATAGGATTTACTATGATCAGAACCTGATTCTCCGAGGACATTATAGGTTGGAGTGGTATTGTATTTTGCCTGAGATATTTCTTGAAGATAGGACTTGGGATCTACATAGAGTTGTTTCTCAAGAATCTCAGAAAGAGTAGAATAGACGTATTTATCGACAAAAGCTTTTGCTTCGGTATATCCGAGATCGAGATAGAGTGCCCCGAGAAATGCTTCAAAAGTATTTGCTACGATATAAGGATTGGTATTTCCTCCTGCGAGAAGCTCTCCTTTGGAGACGAGGACATAATCTTGAAGTTGGAGTCGGAGTCCGATAGATGCAAGATTTTTTCCACGAACGAGAGCACTTCGAATATCGGTCAATTCCCCCTCTGGTTTATCAGGAAATGCATGGAAGAGAAGTTCTGTCGTTATGAGCTCAAGAACAGCATCGCCGAGGAATTCTAGGCGTTCATTGCTTTCTGGAACATGGATGATATTTTCATTCAAAACCGATCGATGAATAAAAGCGAGGCAATAGCCAGTGATACTTTTGTAGGGAATTTCGAGAGAAGATACGAATGCTCCTATTTTCTCTTCAAATGCCTTACTCGATATAGAAACGATTTTCTTGGACATAATCGTGAGTTAATTATAAATCTAGATTTACACAAAAAATTGTGCTTGTATCGTATTTTTCTTGCTGGTTTCTAGTACGGTTGCTTTATCATCTTTTACTGCGTTAAGTACTCCATTTACCATAGTACGAGCAGTATCATCGGAGAATATTTTTGCGAGTTCTACCGCTTCATTGATACTGACTTTTTCTGGAATAGTATCCATAGTAAGATAGAGCATCTCATACGAAGCAATCATAATAGGAAGGAGATTTCCAACGGGCATAGTGGTAATATCAAACTTCGGCGCATAGGTGTGGATAATAGTGAGGAGCTCTGCCTCTTTTTCTATGACTCCTGCAAACATTGCTTGAAAATAAGGAATGTCGATAGAATTTTCCATAGCTTCATCGAAAAAAGCCTGAAGAAAAGAATCTTCCTGAAAATGTACTCCGTGTATAGATCGAGCATAGAGAGCCTGAAGGA
>JBAZVV010000061.1:0-5695 GCA_041660685.1 Candidatus Altimarinota bacterium
ATTCCGTTCAGATTTTAAATGATTGTTCAGATTTTAAAAATTAGTATCTAATTACTGTTTTCAAAACGAATATTATCTCTCAATAATGCAAGCAATCTATCATATCTTCACTTAATAATGTCATCCTTTTCATCGTCCGTCTTTTTTTGACTTATTAAATCTTCTTCCATTCTGTCATCTGCTTGACTTCCATATTTAGCAATACTATTTTTTATTGCATTCCCTCATCAAATAGCATTATGAAGTAATTCTTTATATATCACACCGTCTTTTTCTCATTTATAATCTTGTAACTCTTTGAGATGACGCATGAAAAAATCAAGATCCAGAAAGAAGCTATTTACCAAAGGTATATCACTCGCATATTCATCGAATGCTTCATTTAAACATTGTCTCACAGTTTCTGCTTGTTGGGAATAAGGATACTTTGGATCTATGATGGTACTATTAAGATTCTTATCATGATGGGATGTCATTTCATCCCAATCTCTTTCATCAGACATTCCGTTCATATTTTAAAAATTAAAAAATTAAATTTATTTTTGTAATTGATTGAGCTTATCTCGTATACGTTTAATATAATTATCTCTTATAATAGTCATCTCGTAATAATAAGCAAAATCTTCATCTTTAATAATCTGACTAAAAATCTTTATTATATCTTTTTCATAATCATCAATTTGCTTTCTCATCTCTTCTATACGCTTTAGTGAAGGACTTTGTATTCATACTAATTCTTGATAGAAATTATGTATTTCTCACTTATTTAGTTTCCATTTTTCTATAAAACCCTGAAATTCTGGTAACTCTTCATCTAAATGAGTAATAGTTCTCTTATGTTTTCTAAAGTCTTTAATCATAGGACTTATTATTTCTACTACCTTTGGTATCTCTCAAAAAATAGATTCCAGTACCGGGGAGAGATTCCCATTCGCATGTTCTCTATATTTCTTTTCTGCTTCGTGCATTCTTTCGATAATTTTACTTGGGTCTTTATCTCCTGTTTCTTGTAGATGTCGTATAAGACTTTCTATTCGAGAGGCATCTTTCGTTTTACTTCCATGTTTTACTACATCATTATTAAACATTTCTTCTATGAAGTTAAGCGTGTAGAGATCTGCTGTAGCTTCGGGACTCGCAAGTTTTATCTCTACATCATCTACCTTCACTGAATATTTTTCTTTTCTTGGTATATAACCCGGTTGTGTATGTCCGTGACCAAGTGCATTTGCGAACATCTCCACTTCAAATGGAATCCCTTCAGGAGTATCTATATGGAAGGTAATTTTCAAATTTCCCGTTTTTAGAAGCTTATCTTGTACCGTCTGATCGGTGATATGATTTGAATGAGAATTATCAAGAGATTGCACAGTCAGTCATCGGATTTCTCCTCTAGACTGAGCATCTTCTAATTTCTTGTTGATGGTATGGAAATCTTTATCCATAATCGCAACATCAAAATCATCTGGTAGAAATTTATAATCTTTAAATTTAGCAAACATCGCGTTACTGCTCAGTACTTGGTATTCTTTCACATCTGCAAGCAATGTTCCCAGAGTTTTCAATCCTCCTCTGTAGGCTTTGGAATATTCTTCTGGGGAATGGTGAATAACCTCTTTGTTTTCACCTTCTCTTTTTTTTACAATATTTTCTTCACGAGATTTTTGTGTTTTATGATCAAATATTGAAGTGTCTTGTAAAATAACATCTTCTTTCTTTTTGAGAGAATCATTCAAGCTTATCGATTCATCTTTCAAAAGTACGTTTAATGAGGATTTTTCTCTTTTTTCTTCTTCTTGTTTAATAGAAACAGTTTTTGAATTCATTACTCCTGAGTCTAATCCTACCACTTCTACTCAAACTGTTGAAATTGCAGAACTCATCTTTCATAATGTCTGTCCTGTTTTAGAAGTAAGCTCCATAGTTTTTCATAATGTAGCCGTTTTTGAGGCTGCTCATAATCCTTTGGTACCAATGATTCCTATAGCTACTTGAGTAGCAAAACTTGTCAAAAGTTCTGCTTGTTTGCCAGCTGGAAGTTTCCCGAATTCTACACCCTTCCCTTTCCAATAATTTACTGCTCCTTGTATAACAGACTGATTTCCATTTACTGCTTCAAAAGCGCTTATGGCAATTGCTTCACCCGCAACATTTACCACATCGCGTACAACTTTTGTTTTTTCTTCTGTATATTGCAAAAAGGAATTTCATCCTTCATGAATAAGCTTGGCGGTTCAAACTCCGATAAACTCACCAGTACCTACAAATATAGCTTTTGTGCCATCCCACGAAGAACTAGCTCATTCTTTGGTACCTTTCCATATACCAGAAAGTATTCATAGCTGAGGATCTTTTCTAGCTGCTTTTATAGCAGAAAATTTCTCCAGTCATCCAAGTATGATAATCTGTCCGACCGATTCCTGTATAGCTTTTCAGAAATTTTTTTCCTCTTCCCTATCCCATCATTTTTGTCCATCCACATCAAATTTCGTAACATTAAATTCTCCGAGATGCTTGTTAAGTTTATTTCAGAGTGATGCTTCTATAAATATTCTGACTCATTTTTTGATATCTTCTCTTTGTCCCCGATATTTCCCTTCTATTTCTGCTAAGTGTAAAACATAGTTGAAAATATGTTCCATTTTTTCTTGTGGAACATTTCATTTTTTCATAGCATCGAGCATAGAATTGAGATTCTCAGATGTCTGTTTTGCTCAATTTATCTCAGGTTTGTTATTTTCAGGAGTTTTTTGTTTATCAATCATGATGGAAAATAGAGTAACTTGCGAGTATGGTACTATATATCTCATTATTTTACAAAATATTTGCAAAAAATAGACTTCTTTTTATACTTGTCCACATCTTACTTATAATCAACCAAAAATATGGACTACAATAAAGCAAAAGAACTTATGAAACTTCAACAGGAAGCCAGTAAAATCCAAAATGAACTCTCCAATATCCACATAGAAGCAGAGTCTGATGGATTCGTCGTAACTATCGATGGGCAGATGAAATGTATCAAAGTAGAGATCGAAAATGAAACTCTTCTCAAGGACAAAGCTCGTCTTGAAAAAGCATCTATGGAAGCCATCAACAAAGGTCTCAAGAAATCACAGGAAATTGCTGCTGACAAGATGAAGGGGGTTATGGGAAATATGGGACTCAATTTCCCTGGAATGTAGGGAAACAAGAAATAACTTCGATTTTCATCACGAAAACTTCCGCGCTTCGTTTACCGTAGCTCCCGCTACGACTCACTACAGTGCTCATTTTTCGCGCGAATATCTTCGTTTTTTCTTGTTTCATGACTCATTAACAAACCCGTTATGGAATATATTTTTCTCTCTATCATAGTCATCATACTCCTTGTCGGAGTATTTTTAACTTTTCGGTTTTCAGGAGCAAAACACTTGAAAAAAGATAAGAAAAGTTATTATGAGAAAGAAATACAGAAAGTTACTATTCTGCCTTCTTCCACGGAACGGATTATGAGATATGACATGATTATGCATCATATTCTCAAGGATTATAGCTATTCTGGGACCGTCGGAGATCAGCTCAAAGCGAAGCCACGAATAATGAAAAACCTCAATACGATTTGGAGTCTCCATAAGCTTCGCAACAAACTCGCTCACGATATGGAGCCTGTTTCTACGGATCTCCTCGAGAAAAAAGCACAAGAATTTGAAAAAGAAATATTGAGATTATTATAGACTTTACAAACCACCAATTATGGCAAAAACACCGAAAATCATCATAAAAAATGCAGAACAAATTGAGGGGATTCGGAAATCTTCCAAACTTGCTGCTTCGGTTCTCGATATGATAAAACCCTATATAAAACCAGGTGTTTCTACAGAGGAACTTGATCAAATCTGCAATACCTATATTCTCAATCATGGAGGTATTTCCGCTTGTATTGGTTATCACTGATATCCTCGATATACCTGCATATCCGCCAATGATGTCATATGTCATGGAATCCCCTCCAAGAAAGAAATTTTGAAAGAAGGAGATATCATCAATGTGGATGTAACAACGATTGTGGACGGGTATTTCGGTGACACTTCCCGAATGTTTGCTGTAGGAAATATCTCTAAGGCACGAGAAAAATTGATCGATATGGCACGGACTTGTCTAGAGATAGGACTGAAACAAGTATATCCTGGAAACAGATTTTGAAATATCGGGTACGAAATCGCCCGATACGCTGAACGACACGGATACTGAGTAGTGCGTGAATATACAGGACATGGGGTCGGAGTGGCTTTCCATGAAGAACCGTATGTATACCACAAGGCACCAAAAGATTCGGGAGAGCTCATCGAACCAGGAATGATATTCACCATAGAGCCGATGATAAATTCAGGAGCACACCAAACGAAAATGATGCCAGATAAATGGACTGTGAAGACCAAGGATGGAAGCGATTCTGCACAGTTCGAGCATACGATTCTTGTGACAGAAAGTGGATATGAGATTTTGACAGTTTAGAAAAAAAGGTAATAGAAAAAATAATCCCACAAGGAAAATTCCTTGTGGGATTATTTGTAAGCATTTATCTCTGCATTTTTAATGCTCGTTTTTTAGCATCTATTCTCATCTTCTCCATATCTAATCCTAATTTCTCACCATCTAACATTCGTTCTTGGTTATCTATTTCTCGCTTCTTTTGCTCCAACCGTAATTTCTCTGTATTTGATGTTCTTTTATTCATATCTAATCTTCCTATTTCATCATCTATCCTTCATTTTTCATCGTCTAATCGTCATTTCTGAACATCTATTTCACCTTTCTGATCATCTAATCTTCATTTTTCTTCATCTAATCTCCCGAGTTGATCACCGAGCTCTTGTCCATTTTTTACATTCGTGTCATATTTTGTATCCCCACTATGATTTCAGGCAGTGATATAAGGAGATGATTCTGCAAAAGCAGGAGTTCCAATGAATGTTCCAGTAGTTAAAAGTATCGCCATAAGTTTATTTCCATAACCAGAAACTTTTCTTTGTGAAAAACACTTCAATAAAGGTAAAAGAGTATTATGATTATCTATCTGATTTTTAAGTGCCATTATGTTATAAAATGAGAAAATAAATATGACAATAATAGGTTCCTAAATTCTATCTCTTCACCACTACATTAACTACCAATCCATCCACATCGACTTCCCGAGAAATATCTCCTTCGAGCAAACCATTATCAATCACAGAAAGCGTTTCCGAAGTGATATAATCTGCGAAAAGTGCAAGAATTTTCTCCATCTTTTCTCACGTGAGAGCTACTTGTATTCGGTCAGAAACTTCGTAACCTGCTTCCTTTCGGAGGTCTTGGATGACTCGGACAAGATCACGAGCAAAACCTTCGAGTTCGAGTTCTTCGGTAATAGTAGTATCCATAGCGATAACCATTCCTGATCCGCTCATAACATCGAGTGTCATATCCTGAAGTGGTTCATAGGCGATTTCATACTCTCCAGATTCAAGTATATATTCTCCGACTTGGATTTGTCCACCCTCGAGTTCTTGGAAGTTTCCAGATTTTGCTTGAATAATCACATCTTGTACGGCTTTCCCGAATCGTGGTCCGATGAGTTTCGCATTCGGTTTGCAGATTTTTCGAGCAACATGCGACATATCTTCGAATTTTACTTCTTTAATATTCAATTCTTCACGAATAATTTCCTGGAAAT
>JBAZVV010000061.1:5705-7128 GCA_041660685.1 Candidatus Altimarinota bacterium
ATAATCACTCAATTGTTCCCCAATAGTGATAGATGAAAGTGGCTGACGAACACGGATTTTTTTCTGACCTCGAAGTGCGAGTCCGAGAGTTATGATATCTCGAGCTCGTTTCATATCTGCTTCCAGATTATCGAACATATGAGCTCGGGTTGCTTCTGGAAATCGCTCCAAATGTACGGATTCATAACTTGTTAGTCCACGATATACCGCCTCCGAAACCATCGGAGTAATCGGTGCCATGACTTTTGTAAGTGTCATGAGAACATGATACAGAGTTTCATATGCCTCAAGCTTATCTCCATCATTCTCTGATTTCCAAAAACGACGACGAGAACGACGAACGTACCAATTGGTCAAGTCATCCATAAATTCTGTGATGGCACGTGTCGGAATTTGGAGATCATAACATTCAAAACCTCCCGCAACCGTCACAACCAGTCGGTTGAGACGAGAAATAATCCAGGTGTCCAAATTATTCGTAAGTGGAAGAGCGAGAAAATCTCGATATTCCGCATTCCCTATGCGAGATTGATTCTTGTATCCTTCATCGATAGAGAGATTAAAGAAACGAACGTTGAGAGCACGAAATGTTCCTCCATGTGCCACAATCAAGATTCTTTTTCCTGGGTATCGTGCATAGATATCATTCACAACTGTATCGATGCGAGATTGATGATTATTTTCATGCTCTCCATCTCCATGTTCATAGGCTGCTCGATAATGATATGGTCCATTCATTTTCTTTCCGGTCTTTTCTTCATACCAATCTTCTACTTCTACAAAACTCTTTCCAGAACATATTCCTGCATCTCGTTCGATGAGTTCTGGAATAGTAATAATCTCCCCGGCGAATCCAAGCTCTTGTGCGACTATTTTTGCTGTTTCCTGAGTACGTCCAGCTGGTGAAGCGAGGATGACATCAAACTCTTTTCATTCTTCTCTCATTCTCTTTCCAGAAGCTTGTGCTTGTACTTTTCCCGTTTCATTGAGCGGAGAAGTTTCGAGAGCATCCGAAATACGATTCCCTAGATTGGCGTCTGTTTCACCATGACGCATCAGAGTAATACTAGTTCCTGACGGAGTCCAACCATCTATATTGGCATAGGTTGTGAAGAAACTGTAGGTATTCCAGAGTGGAAGAATAACCTTTTTCACCACTTCTTCTACACCTGCTTCTGAAAATCGAAGATCATCAGCCTTTACTACCGGAGAAGAGAGTAGATAGAATCGGAGGGCATCGGCCCCATATTTCTCCACCACTTCCATAGGATCTGGGTAATTCTTGAGAGATTTACTCATTTTCTTCCCATCTTCCGCAAGAATCATCCCATTAACGATAACATTCAAAAATGGAGTATCATCAAAAAGTGCCGTACCAAGAATGAGAAGTGTATAGAACCAGCCACGGGTCTGATCCAGACCT
>JBAZVV010000061.1:7138-7945 GCA_041660685.1 Candidatus Altimarinota bacterium
GGTTCCTTCGAATGGATAGTGCTTGCTCGCATACGGCATAGACCCAGACTCGAACCAACAGTCGAGAACCTCAGGGATGCGTGTATAAGTTTTCCCATCTTTTGAGAGCTTGATGAGATCCACAAAGTGCTTGTGGAGGTCCATAAGTTTCTTCGTATTATTGGAAACAAAAAGTGTCCTCATTTCGGTATTTTCTGGTCTACAAAGATCCTTCCCAAGTAAATACTCGCCCATAATTTGGATAGGAAAACCATGACTTACTACCAAAACTGTTTTCCCTGGATATTTCTCGATAATAATATTCACCACTTTTTCCATTCGAGCTTGAATATCATTCCAGGATTCACCCGTTTCTCAAAATTTATGATCACGATTATCGCCAAATAATTGTTTTCTCTGTACTTCTAATTCTAGACTGCTTGGCTTATTTGTATAAATTCCATGATTTGTCTCTCGGAGTTCCTCCATCGTCTCTATTTCTATACCGAGTAGATTAGCAAGAGGTTTCACTGTTTCAACCGTACGAACAAAAGGCGAGGAAATAATAACATCGACTCCGGAATCTTTCAAATCTTGAGCCAGTTTTTCTGCTTGTTCTTGTCATAGTTTTGTAAGTGGAGAGATGCCTACATCATCATAACAATTAGCGATATTTGCTTCACTTTCTGCATGACGAACGGTTATAATTTTCGTAATATCTCCAAATTCTTTATTTCCCTGATGGAGTTCCTCGAGAGAACCGACTACTTGGATATCCCCATCCTCGCTCTTCCATACTGGGATCGCAGAACCCCAGTAACGGTTTCG
>JBAZVV010000062.1:0-7820 GCA_041660685.1 Candidatus Altimarinota bacterium
ATAATATCTGTGGGGATTTCACGAATCTCACTCGAGAGGAGATTTTCTATAATAGAATCGGACTCTTCTTGTGTATGCATTTTTTCATTACTCATTTCAAATATATCTTCCTCAGTAAAATGGTCGAGAAGATTCGTGTTACTTATATAAATTTTATCATCAGCATTGAGAGTTCCCGTGGAAATATAGGAGAATTGTGGGAGTTTTTCTTGTACACCCATTCCTTCCGCGATATTTACAATCTTTCTTTCTTTTATAAGATAAGAAAAGGCATTTTTTAGCACAGAGAAATGAAGCGTACTTTCCTCGACAATACCAATAAATATCGAAAGACTTTCGAAATCGGATTCTTTTTCGATTTCCTTGAAATATTTATTAAGCCGCTCGAGGAGATATCCGAAATGAGTATAAATATCGGTGCCAGTGGAAACAGAATTGGTGAGTATGAGATCGATAATAGTATTCTCGATAAAAGACCCAAGCTTCGCATCACGAAAGGATATCTGTAAAAGTAAAAGTGATCCATTACTGGTTTCTATTTTTCTCGATGACAGGAAGTTATTTTCCTGTCTCTCATTTTTATAGATTTTTGCTTGGAGCATGGTATGTTATAATTTACGACTATATATATGCAAATGTATTCAAAACAGGGGTTTTGTCAAAAAAAACACTGGAAAGAGAATGTATAAATATTTCTATTATCACTTGAAAGAATCGAGATTTCCATATACTTTTAAAAAAAGTTCACAATATTTACTTTTCAAAATGCGCTCATTTCCTTTTCTCGAATTTCTCCATTGGTCCAAAATATATGGTCGTCATAATCTCCCTTGGCGACAGTATTTTTCGCTTTCCGCAAAAGATCTCAGTTATTATATCTGGCTTTCGGAAATACTCCTTCAACAGACACAAGTGGAGCGAGTTATTGGATATTATGCAAATATTCTTGAGTATTTTCCTACGATAGAATCCCTCGCAAATGCGTCGTATGAAGATTTTTTCCCGCATTATCAGGGACTCGGGTACTATTCTCGGGCTCGAAATATACTCAAAACAGCCAAAATAATTACCGAGAATTATAATGGAATATTTCCCAATAATACTCTCGAACTTCTGAAACTGCCGGGAGTTGGTCCGTACACAGCTGCCGCAATTCGAGCTTTTGTATACGATGAAAAGGTGCTCAGTTTCGATACGAATCTGGAGAAGATATTTGCAAGATATTATCATGGAAGTCGTTTCTTGAAACTTTCAGGAGAAGAGAAAATACTCATAGAAAAAGATTTCCAAAAAATAGGTATTTCTGGTCGAGAAATAAACGCTGCTTTTATGGATTTTGGTTCACTTATTTCTCTCAATACAAAGCCATCAACGGAATATGAATGGCAACAAATCTGAGACAAATATCCATTGAAAGATTGTCTTTGGTTCAAAACACAAGGAACTCTGGAAATACAGGAAAAAAAGAAAAAATTGATATTTCCAACGAAAGATGCACAGATAAAAGTCGTGCTACATAAAGACCATAAGATCTATTATTCTTCTGATGAAAAAGTGTATGAACCGTTTCTTCTTACTCCAACCGAGGATGATATCCGTCATTTTGTTCAGTCATATTTTCGAGATAAATACCACCTCGAACTTTCTGTTCGTCCTGTTCATGATAAATATTTTGAAAATGACCAACCTTTCATTGTCTGCAATGCCCAGATTCAACAGGGGAAATCTCCGTTTACAGAGTACCGAAAAGAAAATTGAATTTTTATAGAAAATACATAGACTTGTTTTTGAGATGAACAAAAAGAAGTACTTATTCATTACTCGGTTATGTATGTGAAATAATTTTCTCCAGATTACTTTGAATATCCTCACTTTTATCGTCGCATCAGGATCTCTATTTTATACGATAGATGCTTGGAGACATTCCACAGCTCCAGTGATTTGATATTTGGTAGCAGCTGGTTTCTGTTTTACTGTATCTTTGATATTTCTCGGGATATGGGTATTGTATCTTACATTCTCTCATACTGTTTTTAAAGAAAGTTATTTTCTTTATTATCTATTATTCTCTATTGTAGTTACACTTTTATTATATAATTTTAGATAAAATTCTCATTATGCAAAAAAAACTCATTTATAAAATTTCCTCTCTTTTCTTCAAATTTTTAAACTTTCTCTTCGGGGGTATTCTTGTTACTCTCACGGCGATTGCGATATTTAAGCCCTCTTGGATTGAGCTCTTTATTGGCTGGATGGAAAAGCAGATTCATCTGCTCGGAAATTGGAATTATCTCATCGCGTTTGCGAGTAGTATTATAGAATCGTTTCCCGTGATTGGAGTACTCGTTCCTGGGCAACAAGTTATGCTTTTGGTTGGAGGTTTTTTCGGAAAAGTTGGACATCTTCAACTCGGGTACATGATTTGTTTTGCTATTATTGGTGCTCTTATTGGAAATGCTATCGGATACTTTCTCGGAAAATGGTATGGAACGGAATTTCTAGAAAAATATGGTGATTGGTTCGGTCTCGGAAGAACAGAACTCAAATATCTCAAAAAGCAGATCGAGAAAAATGGAGCTTGGTTTATTATTTTCGGGAAATTTCATAATTTCACTCGTGCTTTTATTCCATTCATTGCGGGTTCAATGGGCATGCAAACAGGGAAATTTTGGATGTATAACATCATCGGATCAGTTCTATGGGCCGGTACCATTATTACGCTTTGAGTAGCTTTCGTAACCTATTACAAAACGATTCTTTCCTATTTTTCCTATATTTTAATGGGAATTATGGGAGCATCCATTCTCTATATTTATTTTTTCAAACGAGAATCTTTTATGATTTACATAAAGGAAAAGGAACAAGAAATAGAAGACAAGATTCGTGAGAAAGAAATGAAAAAATAAAATATTCTTGCGATGCTTCCCAAAAGACAATCTCTCTAGAGAAACAGACTTTTTATATCTACAATTATTACTGATTATGAATTTTGTATCACTTTCTCTTTTTTCTCAACTTGCTATATTTTTCATAGCCTCTTTATTATTATCTTTTATTATTTTTCATATTGGCAAATATCTTTTCTCCCATTTTGGACTTCTCGATAATCCTGCACCTTATGGACACAAGAGAAAACCTGTACCATTGGGAGTTGGAAGTATTTTCTATCTCAATTTCTTTCTCCTTTCCCTGTTTCTTCATCCACTTCTCAATGAGATAAATCAACATCGACTTTTTATTATTCTTATACTTGGTGCCATTGTTACATTTATAAGTTTCATAGACGATCTGGATACGATTCATAAATTTGACTATGAGAGCAAAAGTGATGTCAAAAAAACAGCAGAAGAACTCGGAAAGATGCGACGAGATACTCCATTTTTCGTTCCTGCAAAAGTACGACTTTTGATGCAGATTGGAGTTGGGGCGATTATCGGGATTACGAGTATTAAAATTAGTTATATTTCCAATATATTTGGTTGAGTTCTCTATCTCGATCAGTATTATATCGTTCTCGGATCTCTTCAGATCTATCTTATTCCTCTGATATTTACTATCGTTTGGTATGTCATTGTATTCAACTCTGTGAATTGGTCAGATGGTCTTCCTGGTTTGACTTCTGGGCTTTCTTTCGTGGCACTTCTCGTTATGGCAGTTCTGACCATTAAATTGTATCTGATTGATCCTTCTTCTCCTTCTCAGGTCAATTCCATATTCGTTCTTTTCTGTCTCGCTATATTTATTCCGTCCGTCCTTATCGGGTGGCTCTATAATATAAAACCACACGTACTTCTCGGAGAATCTGGTACGATGTTTATCGCATTTATGATAGCAACTCTCGCAATCATGGCGGGAGGAAAGATTGCAACTGTTGCAACGGTCCTTTGAGTATATCTCATAGATGCTTTTTATGTGATACTTATGCGACTTTATAACAAGAAAAATCCTCTTTCTGGTGACCGTATTCATCATCTTCATTATCGACTTCTCAATATGGGCATGTCTGAGAATTTCGTGCGGTATTTCGTATATTCGCTCGCATTTCTTTTCGGTATGGCAGCGATATTTCTTGATAAGATTGGGAAGATAATACTCTTTTTTGTCCTTATTATCATAGTGGTTTTTATCACGAAAATACTTTCTTTGAAAAAGTAGTTTCTTTCAGATAGGAAGTGAAACGAGGGAGTCTTATTTTTTTATTTGCATTTTCTTTTGTAATGTATAAAATAATCCACGTTACTTTTATTACTTTTCTTTTTCTAACATATGTTTACATTAAAGAATACTACTTGAGGTTTTACTCTTATAGAACTACTTGTAGTTATTACTATTATTGGTATCTTGGCTACTGGAGCAACCGCAGTATATACCAGTCAGATTCAAAAAGCTCGTGATACTACCCGTTTGAATGATGTAGACGCTCTTAAATCAGGAGTAGAGCAATATTATCAAGATTTTTCAGCATATCCTACTACAGCAGCCTTTACTGGTATTACCACTTATACTCCAAAATTACCAGCTGACCCAAAAACAAAACAACCTTGTAATAAGTGATCACTTGTATATGCAACCGCGTGTGACTATATTTATACGGTAGCAAATGATACTAATGGTATTATCAATGGAGAATATAAAATCTCTTCTGGTTTCGAAAATGCAGGAAATGTCACATCTAAGGCTCTTGCTGATGGTGGTACAGAAGTAAATAGATACGAAGTAGGATTGAATATTGCTTCAGGTAAAAGCACCGTTTGTAATAGGCCAGCAACAGTGACTGTAGCAATTACCACGGGTACTGCACTGAGTGCTACTACATGTAGTGCAGCACTTGCTGGGGCTATATTTGTAGCAAATTAAATAGAACTTTTTATAAAATCCCACTTTTCAAGTGGGATTTTATTTTGCCAAAAATTCCTTTCTCACTATACTTGAGAATATATTTATTTTTCTTCTCGCTATATGTTCTCTCATCTCTCATGAATCATCCTCACTATCGAGGATGGAAAAGTGGATATTATCATTACTGGAACGGGTCTTGGGTTTGAAGTTCTGGTTCCTATTCGCACCCTTGCCAATGTGGTAGTCGGGAAAGAGCAGAGTTTCTATATCCACCATCATATCACCGATGTTTCTGAAGTATTATTTGGATTTGAAACTCGCGAGGAAAAAGCATTGTTTCGGAAACTTCTCAAAGTCAGCGGAGTAGGCGGAAAAACAGCTCTTGCGATGCTATCAATGGGAACCAGTTTACTCATAAAAGCCATCGATGAAGGAGATGAGAAATTTCTCTCTTCTCTCCCCGGAATAGGGAAGAAGATGGCTCTGAAGATTATCGTCGAACTCAAACACAAAGTGAGTATCGATGATATTACGGAACAAACCTCACAAGTTCCACTGAAGAAACCAGGAAATGTAGAAATTACCGACTCACTTCTCTCTATGGGATATGACCGAAAATCAGTAGAAAGAGTTGTGGAAACTATTCCCGACACTCTTCCTTTTTTACAAGATCGGATGGTATATTGTATAAAATCTTTAGCGAAATAAATATGCATTTTTCTCTCTTTACTGCCACATGAGCCTATAATCTTGGAGATGAGCTTATTCTCTTGCAAGAATATACTTATCTGAAAAATCGCCATCCAGATGCGACTTTTTCTGTTTTTACCTATGATGAAAAAAGTTCACTTCTTCCCAAAGATTCATCTATTGAATCTCTCTCTTATTTTCCACATCATTTCAGAAAATGACCTTGTAAAAACATTTGGTATTTTTTACAGACTCTATTTATTATCTGGAAATCGGATTATATCATTATTGGCGGTGGCGGATTATTATATGATAATGAGGAAAATCAATCGTTCCAGAAACTTCTTTTCCCGTGGAAATTACGAGTCTTGCTAATAAAATTATTTCGAAAGCCTCTTGTATATTGGTCACTTGGGATTCATCTCCGAAAGGAAAATATTACAAAAATACTTCCACTTTTCTCTAGAAAGAATATCTCTATATCTGTGCGTGACAAGGAAAGTAAAAAAGCATTGGAATCGATAGGAATAAAAAGTCTTTTACTTCCAGATCCCGTACTTTCTTATAACCCAGAACTCCCACAATTGCTCATAAAGTCGCGACCAAAAGTTGGACTTTCTTTTCGATCTGGATTTCTCCAAGACGAATTACAGAATTTTGAAAAAATTATCACTTTTTTGATGGCTCGAGGGTATGAAGTTATTCTCCTGAATCATTCTTTTCATAGAGATAATAAAGCAACAAATGATGATATTTTCCTTAAAGATTTGCAGAAAAAATACCAACTTCATTCAACACAGACAATGACCGAAACATTAGAAACATATAAAGAACTGGAGCTTGTTATCGGGATGCGACTACATAGCATGATTCTCTCATTTGTTCATACAGTTCCATTTTTTGCTCTGAGTTATGGAAAAAAGACGGATGAGTTTATTAAAAGTATTTCATATTTTCATTCTCTCACTACAAAAATTTTTGATATAGAAGTATTTAAGAAACGATTTCTAGAACTAGAGAAGGGGAAAGAGGAGCAGAAATTTGCTTTAAACGCAAAAAATGATACAATAAAACGCGAAATATATATTATTACTAATACTTTTTTCGATGGACTGGAAAAATTTGAAAGATAAAGCGACCGTTATGGCAAAAAAATGACTCGATATGAGTAAAGAATATGCTGAGAAAACAGGTGTATGGAGCTATGAGAAATTAAAAGATAGCACACTAGCTCTGAAAGAACTCTCTGATTACGAAAAGCTTTCAACAGAAAAACGATATGTTATTTTTTGCATACAAGATAATACTGATTTTACGAAAAATTTTCTTCTTCTTTTTCCGATTGCTTTTACGAAAGTTTGGATCGAATCTGGTTCTATTCGGATTATTACAGAGCAGGGAACAGAGGAATTACGAAAGACATTGGAGATAGAAAAAATTCCATCAGCGATTATTAAGATGAATGACGGAACGATTCGAAATATTACGAATGAAGAGGAAATCCGTACATTTATAAAAAACCTTTCTTTTTATGATTGTGATATCGAAGATAATACGGAATTAAAATAATTTTAATAGACTATTTTTATAACTTTTGTAAGCATGGATACTCGTTTGATTCTCGATATTATATTTATCGTATTTTCTATTATCATTGGAACGCTTCTTTCTGCGGTGTTGTATCGTGTTCTTATCATCCTTAGAAGAGTGGAAAAAACTTTGGAATATATCGATCATATACGAGAAATATTGGAAATGTGGGAACGAATTCCTTTTGATCTCCTCAAGAAATTAACAAGTTTTTTCATGAAATAGAAAATTATTTACATTTTCTATTTAAGTCCTTCTATCTGTAATTATAGAAGGACTTTCTTATACGAAAAAATATTTCACATTGCTTTTCTGAAAAAATCCATATAATCTCCACGTTTATTTTTCAACTATTTTCCCATGAAAACAGCTATTCAATCTCGTCCAGGTACGGTAATTAAGATAGGAAATGACCTCCTTCTTGTAGTAAAATATGAAATGCATCGTGCGGGTCGCGGAGCTACGAATGTTAAGATGCGTCTCAAAAATCTCCTTGTGGGGAATTCTGTAGATCGTGTATTTGATGGAGAAGAAAAATTCGAAGATGTGACTCTTGATCGTGCAAAATTTGAATTTCTCTATGAATCAGGAGGAAGTTATGCTTTTATGGACCAAGAAACTTATGAGCAAATTGAACTTTCTGAGGATAATATCGGAGATATGAAATACTTTCTTACAGAAGGACTTCGTGTAGATGTACA
>JBAZVV010000063.1:0-7638 GCA_041660685.1 Candidatus Altimarinota bacterium
CTAACTTATGATGCAGTTCTTTAAACTCTTTTTACCAAGCAGTATTCCAGAAGAGTAACTGGACCGAGTTTGTCTCGGAGCAGACCCATGATTATTTACTCCGGTTTTTAATGGAAGGTTAACACCGGAAACCTAATTTTTTATCGGCGCTTCCATGCTTTCGCCCAGAAGAAATGGTAATCCCACCACCGACTTACTAAAAATGTTCTGGTTTTTTGACGTCCTCTAAACCAGAAAACCTCTTGGGATAAACTGTCAGGGGTTCGCCGAAGTATATGGTACTTTTATTGTACCCAAAATAAACCCGGTTTTTGACTTTCAACTCCTCAGTACCGGATTGAACCTCTAATGGAGTGTATATTCAGGTTAGGCGCGCTTTATTTTTCTACGTTACGTGACCGGAAGATTGACCACACACCGCCCTTCTGAGTGGCGAGACCGATACCGGCCATGCGGGAAGCGACTTTATGCATCGAACCATCGGAACATCCAATTCCATCACAATCAAAACATTGTTCCATTAGATCAGAAGTATCAATGTTAAATTCTCTCATGGATTCCAAGACTGTTATCACTTCCATTCAAAACTCCTTTTCTTTCTATATATAATACACTACTTTGAAAATTAATTAGATAACTATTTTATCAGCGGTAAAATTTTGTTTTCCATAATTCTAATAATTCTATGTACCTCATCATCGACTATAAAATCGGGTATGATAAACTTTGTATTTTTTGAAAAATCTCTAAGTTTCGCAAGAAATAATTCCATCACTTCATGAAATGCTGTTTTCTTTATTCCCTCTTTTGTTTCATATCCAATCCAAGATTCGGAGTAAGAAATTGTAGCTATTTGACCCCCACCTTCATTATGATCTTTTAATTCATGCCAGTAACAAGAAGCCCTCACATCCGGTTTTATCTGTGATTCTATATCCAATTCATAACCGATTAATCCAAAATATTCAATATAGAATTTTACATATTTTTTGAATAATTCAATATTTTTATCTTTATGAATTTGGTATTTTGTTTTCATTTATCATATCTTCTATTTTTGCTAAGCATTTCACATAACCAAATTCTCGTGTTTCTGGATCAAGATACAACCCATCAAATCGCAACATTTCTTTCTCTACAAATTCTTTTATAGATTCAAACTTTTCAAGTGCATCTGCTCTGGCCTTTAAACAATCTTCACAAAACATATTTTTCTCCTCTCTATTTCTTCTTATATAGAAATATCAATAAATAAATTATCGGGTAAATAAATGGAGTAAATAAAATGCACATTATAATAAAAGTAAGTTCTTTCCCTTCTGGAATTAAATAATTCTCAGAGATTAATTTTGTCATTAAATAACATAGAAATAAATAAGACGCGAACACAATCCCTGTAATAATAATGATTTCATATTCTAACATTTATTTACCTCCGAAAAGACTCATAATATCACCACCATCTTCCTGCTTTTCCACCTTCATCTCGGAAAAAGCATCCACGCTATCCCCCTCATTTCTCGTAATATCACCAATTACATACTGGGGGAGAATTACACGACAACTCTTCGGTTCCTTTATTGTCTCACCGAATCTATGTTTCAATAACTGATTCTTGATTTCTCCATTCCCCTTCATTGCATCATCGAGATACAAAGAAATAATATATGAAGCGTATCGTTCCAATGCGTTGATTTCTGAAATATTCGTAATTGAAAAATTACCCTTGGCTCCTTCCTTACTTGCCTTATCTATACCGATACGGTTGGCCTGTGAAAGTATTACCGCCCTCACATCTCTCGTCACTGCCACGTATCGGAACATACCCACCATTTGATTCAACATCACCTTTTCATCATTAAACCCGAAATTTCCAAAATCTTTAAACTGCTGAATGAAATCAACATAGATAGTATTTATACCATATCTATCAATTCCATTATTAATCATATTCTTAACCGAACTTATCGATTCTGTGGGGAGATCATCGGAATCCAACAGAACTAAGTTCCCTTTCTTTTTTCTCTCAAAATCTTCCTCTGCTCTAAATAATATCTCTTCCTCATCTTTTGTAAGAATTGCTTTAGTCACATTCATTGCCATGAGATTATATCCCATCGACCAAGCATGGCGAATCAATAACATTGATTTTATTTCTTTTTTTGGAATTTCCAGAGAAAGCATCATTGTATTATCGCCTTTCAAAATATTCGTATAGACCATATTAATCGACATACCTGTTTTGAAACACCCCGGAGGCGCAAAGATAACCGCGATCTTCCCGCTACTCATACCCTTCGTGACTTCATCAATCTGGGGTATTGTAAATAAAATTCCACCCCCCCGATTTTTATATTCGGAATAAATCTCACGCATTGACATAGATTCAAATGTGGTGAATTCTATATTTGATGAAATAACTGTCATGTCGATATCGATCAGTTTATCGTATTCCTTGAATCTATCTTCGACTGAGACAGGATCATTCATGAGTTTCAGGAGTATCTTATTTCTTGATTTCTCCCGCATCTCAAGAATAAATTCAGTGACAGATGAGAGGATAGAATCTTCATTCATTTCCATCTCATCAATTTTGAACTTCGGGAATTTCTCCTTAATTTTTTTCTCTGTTGGGAATAGTTTATCTGAGAGATAACAATCCGCGCAGAATTCACATACTTCCGCGATATCAGATTCTTCTGGATACTTCCTATAGAGCATGTATAGATCGAATAGTTTAAGTTTTAAATCTTCACTCACTATCCTGAATTGATTGTAAAATAATCGGCGCACAGAATTTCCTCAGTATTATTTTGAATTGTTAGCTATTTTCTTCTGTACCTCTTTCATCTCTTGGACATGAATAGAAACTACTTTCTGCTTCAAACTTCTCCGGCCTTTTTTCGTGTCTCTCCATTCCCGATTATTCCTATGATTTTTCATTTATTTGCTCCTATAAATTTAATCTTAGATACTTCACAATTTTTAAACCAAGTAATCAATTCATCTACCGCACCACCCGCGCTATATGAATAAATGAATTTACCATCATGATCCCGCAAATAAACCCAGAGAAATAAAACCCTTTTCTTCACAATAAATAAATCACCCTTTTTAATGATGCGGTATTTTTCCATTAGTATAACTCCCTCGATATTGTAGTTTCATTCTGTTCTTTCTGTTTTGTTACAAGTGTCAATCCTGTGAAATCGAGAACTGTGAAATTTTCCTTTATACTTGAATCTATAAAAAGTTCTTTATCTTGTCTCGTCGTAATTATAAACACTGTCGGGTTTCCTTTGAAACATCTCCCCATCAGAACTGATGTGATGAGTTCCGGGAACAATGAATTATACTGATCGCCATACTCATAAAAAATCAATAATCTCTTATCCCCTATCAATGTCGCGGTATTCCCACTATCAGATTCATTTCCATCGTGGAAAACCATGTTCTGCATAAAATCGGATATTCCCAGAGAAAAAAAATCGTAGACTTTTTTATCCTTTACAAGAAGAGACGCTACTATATTTTTAATGGTATCAAATCTCATCTTAGAATAAATGATTATATTGCTGGGAAATTTTATATCGAAAACAGAATCGAATATTTTCTTATCTATATTCTCGATATAAAATTCCTTGAGATAGTTCTGAAAGAACTTCCTACGGTCTATTTTTCCATCTGTGAACATCACTCGCCCCTACATGAATTTCTCATATCCCACTATAAATTTATTAATATCAGTAATCAGATTTCCACAGACCGGACAGTTATCTATTTCAGAAACAATGTCTTTCAACTTCTTTCTTTCCTCTAATATATACACTCCCTTTTCATTTAATTCTCTATTTTTTTCTCCTATTTTTTTCTCTGTTATTTCTATATTACTTGTAATATTTTCAATTTTTTCAATGAGATCAGATATAGAATCAAATTCTTTTATCAGACTTTTTATCTCCTCGGAATACACCGATAGTTCTTTATTTCGTTTATCTATCTGTTTTTTACTCTCTAAAAGTTTTATTTTCTCTCCCTGCTTTATCTCAATCCCCTCTTTCATATTAAGATATTCCACAATCTTAATATAGGTTTTTTCCATCTCAATAGATTCTTGAATCAACCCTAATTTTTTTCTTTTACTTTCAATTAACTGATCGTTATTTTTTTGTGTTATTTCAATAAATCCCATGATTGCTTCATATCTATCTCTTAATTTTTCTACCACTTGATCCTGTGGATATTCCCCAAGTTCGGCTTCGAGATTATTGATATCCCTCAGCAATACATCACTCATAACTTTCTTTTTATTCATCTCCATTTCATTTTCTTTTACTTTTTCTTTCATCACATTCTGAATCTTTACAAAAACATCGACATCGTAAAGAAAATGAAACACACCATATAATTGATTGGGTGAGAGAAAGAATGGAAAGAGTTCGAACTTCCCATCTCTATGAAATGAAAACTGAGGAAGACAGTTTTGTATTTTATCATCGTCGAGAACAGAAAAGTTCTTTAGATCAAATTCTTTAATCAATGAAACATTCTGGATATTATTCAACTGCTTATCTTTTCCCACCGCGCTACCAGAAGAAGATTTTTTAGAAAGTGTTATTCCATCGATTTCAATATAACCTTCTTTGGATAATGCATTGATCTTGTTTTTTGAAAAGATATAATTGGGTGATTTATTTAACACGAAATCCCTGATCGCCCTAAGCACAGCAGTCTTGCCGGAATTATTACTTCCTACCAGACATACCATACCCTCTATATCAATTTCACCACTTTTAATGGATTGATAATTTTCAAGTTTCAAATGCATTTACACACCCCTTAATTTAATCTTCAATCAAACCACCAATTCCAATATCTAAAATTTTATTTCCATTCACCTCTTCAATTTCTACAAAGAGAGGATTTTCTTTCCTTGTATCATAGAAATGAAAATCAAATCCATCACTTATCGTAATATCAAGTTCGCTATCAAATTTCAATAATTCGCTTATCATATCCTTCACTTTCATTTCTATACCCTATTAAAATAATCGATTAACGTAACTGATTCATACCACGGAAAAAATTTCCGATACTGATGATTATACTGTGTATTTTCATTAGAAATCATAACTGATTTTATCCCAATATCTTTAGCGGTTATAAGGTCTTCCGGTTTATCATCTATCCAATAATCAAGATTCAACTCTACAAAAATACGAAGTTTGCTCTCTGGAAAATTCACGAAATAAATCTTATCTTCTGTTATCTGGAATAGATCGAATATATATTTTTTTGTCGCTTCTCTAATACATTCAGTCCTTGCAGTTATAATAAATATTTCATGATTTTCACCCCACTCATTTAACTTCTTGCACACTCCCGGATATGGGGGAAAACTACACATGATATCGGGGTGACAAAATTCATTTAGAATTTCATCCTTGACATGCTTCGGGTAATTATCCATTTTAAAAGTATTAGCTTTTTCAAAGATGCTCCATTTCATCGCAACACCATGAATAAGATTTTCTGTTGCTACAAGTGTTGAATCTAAATCAATTCCTATCATCATACCCCACTCCTTACTATTCTATCAATATTTTCTTTTTCTTCCCATCAACGATGGCATATTCTTCTGTGATAATAACAGCATCATGTCCGAGTTTTTCAATCTCAGCCTGTTTTATCATGGCCTCCGTTTCACCTGTTTCACATTCGAAAGTTTCATCAGTTGTTTTGTCCCAGACTTTATAGAGTTTCATTCTTTCTCCTAAAGAAATAATTGTGGGTTCATATAACAATCATCAACCAATATCCCATAATGTAGATGATCCCCTGTCGCCGCCCCCGTACATCCCATATAACCGATTTTTTCATTTCGCTTTACATTCTGCCCCTTCTTTACAATCACCTTAGTCATATGCCCATAGTAATGAACCGTATTTAAAGGACCTTTAATTATCGCACAAATCCCAAGGCCTCCGAAATAACCGGAGTAAATAACAGTTCCTTCACAAGTAGAATATATCTCAGTATTCTTCTTTGATGCAATATCAAGTCCGTTGTGAAACTGACTTGCCTTATAAATTGGATGTATCCTATATCCATATTCTGAGGTCAAGTTCCATTTCACCGTGTCGTGGAGTGGGAATATTAGATTCAATTCCTTTTTTAAATACACCACGTAATAATTAGTAAGTCAAGTATTGGTTAAAGAATTTAGATACTTCTTATACTTATCTTTTTCCCAATCTTCAAAAATATCAATCCCATAATTATCAAGCATGGTTTTTCTTATTGAAATCCTAAGTTCCCATTCCCGATTATCCATTACCTGTTTTGATACGGATTGAAGTTCGTTTTTATGAATTTCACCAAGTAAAGTGACAGATTCATTTATGCATGTATTCAACATCCGCTTCGATTCATTTACCTTCGCAAAATAAATGAATATGATACAGATAATCGACACCGCGATCACACCAACCAAACCGATAATCTTCTCAAAAGACCATCCCTGTTTTTCCCCGGGAACAGGAACAATCATCAAGTCTTCTAATTTTTTCCTCGATCCTTTCTTCACCACGTGGGGTTTCGATACTTTTTTCTTTTCCTCAATCGGCTGTGCCGATATGATATTTCCGTCTGTCATTGTATTCTCCTATATTGTTTATCTAAATCTAAAAAACTAAGTAGTCGGGTCATCAAACACATCCATTTCTTGTTTCATCCCATCAATTATTCCCGCGACAGATTGATCCATATATCCACCCGCGATAATTTCATCGTCCATTTTATCACTTGCACTTTCTTCCATCTGTACTATCTTTTTCATCTCCACATTGTAACCGAGTGTGATGATATTGTTATCCCGAATGAATTTATCAATGTAGGGGAAATTTGGTTTAATAACAGTTGTCGCAAAATTCTCCATTCCCTGTGCTTTACCAGAAACACCGGGAATATCCAGTTCATACCATCCAGCCCCACCACCTTTTATAAATCCTGCTTTCTCCAGAGACATGATATAAAGCATAAGAATTGAAATCCCAACACCATAAATAATTGGGACATCAAGCGTATAGAATTGATTCCCAAACCGTGATTTCTTTACAGTAAGTTCCATCGTATGACCATAAACTTCTTCCGTCTTCCCAACCCTACGGACAAGCTCACCTGTCTTTTTAGCTACGATACGGATATCGAATGTGTGTCCAAATGCCTGACCACCCGCTTCCGTCTTATACATGGAACGATTAGGTAGAGATTTATTCCGGTATTGATTAAGAAATAAACAAGATGCCCGTTTATATTTCGAAATCATCTCCGCAAATTTTGGAAGAAAGAAACTCTCAATCTTTGCCTGTAAGCCCATAGGGAGGCTTTCTACAAACTCATACCCCTCAATATCTGGCATGATGCGCCTGAGACTGTCCACAACAATAAAATCAATATCATCATATTTATCAAACATCTCCTCTAAGGCATATAGAGTTTGAACATATGAATATGCTTCGATTGATATAAATTTTGAATTTCCAATATCCTGACTTCCATCCTTATTGAATCTCATAAATTCTTCAACACCATAGGATTTGATCGATTTAACATTCAAGCCATGTTCAAAATCGAAGA
>JBAZVV010000064.1:0-6979 GCA_041660685.1 Candidatus Altimarinota bacterium
AAAAGAATCTTTTGACATACTTTTCATACTTTATATACTTCGTCATACTTCTATTCGATTATTTATAACTATGTCAGAACAAGCAGTATCCAAAACACTATGTGATGTAAAAATGTACGGGAGCGTTACTGTTGGAACCAAAGGACAGGTCGTGATTCCAAAAGAAATTCGGGATGATTTATCGATTAGTCCAGGCGACGTTCTTATTATTCTCACGAAACATGGGAAGGCAATAGGGATGATAAAAGCAGATGATATGCCGGCTTTTATGGAATATATGCAACAAGAAATGAAAGTGTAATTTTATTATTTTTTAGAAGATTCTATCTTTTTTATCTCTTTATATAATTATTTATGTCTCAAAAACTTATCACTTCACTTTTATTTTCAATCTTTCTTCTGACTTCTTGTGGAACGACTGTTCCTACAGAAACAATTACAGAAGCGAAGAAACCATTTATTGTAGATATAAAACTCGCAAAAGATTTTACTAAAACTTATACACTTGAAAAATCTGGACGATTGGTAGGGAGTTCTACTATCGTTCTCGCAAGTCAGGGAGTGGGGCGTGTTTCTTCAATCTCGATTAAGGAAGGTACAACCGTGAAGAAATGAGAAACTATGGTATTTCTCGAAGATACGACAGCCAATTATGATATTCGCCTAGAACAAGCTCAAAATGCTTTGAAAAATGCAGAAGTTTCCATAGAAAGTACAAAATTACAACTGGATAAAACCATTAGCGATGCACAATTTGCTCTATCAAAAGCACGAGCTGATTTTCAGATGATGCAAGATGATTCTGCGAAGAAACTGGAAAAGGCAGAACGAGATGTGAATAAATCTCTCATAACTGCGACAGGATCGGATGCAAAAGTAACTCTCGAAAAAGCAGAACTTGATTATGAAAATCTGAAAGCTTCCAATATTCAAACAATCAAGAATTTGAATGCCACCTATGATTTATCGGTGAACGATCTACAGAAACTCCTCGCAAAACTTCTCTACCAAGGAGATAAGACCTTTGGTATGACGGATAAATTTCGCAATGAAACGACGACCAATCGACAATATATGGGGGCTCGCGACGCTTCTTCTCGCACGAAACTCGAGGCTGCCTATATGGAACTTTCTAATAAAAATACAGAACTTACTACCAATTCTGCGGTTATAGTGGATGGCTCAAATATTCTCCGAGAATTACAAAAATTGGAAATATATTATGGATCAATTCGAAACTACATTCTCGCAACACAAACATATTTAGAAAATTCTATTACGAGTTCTTCTTTTCCACAAGCGACTATCGATGGATTTACGACAGAATATATCGGGTATAAAACAGAACTTTCTCTTCTCGAAACTTCCTATACGACCTTTAAAAATACTACCTCTACTTTCCTCGCAACATACAAGAATAACGAAGCCTCTGTTGCAGCAGGACTCGAAGTACAAAAGAAAAATCTTACAACAGGAGAATTTGAATCTACTCTCGGACTTGATCGAACAAAGATTGGAATAGATCGTGATATTACTCAAGCACAGATAACCAGAGATAGTGCTGAAGCAAATTATAATAATGCTGTTTCCAATAAAGAAATTACACTAAAAAAACTCGCCGTTTCTTTGACTGATGCGAAACTAGCTCTCGAGCAGGCACAGAAGGAATTTGGGAAACTTTCCATCGTTTCTCCTATCGACGCAACAGTTACTCGAGTAAATGTGTCAGTTGGACAAGAAGTTTCTATGGGTATTCCTATGATAGAAATCGCGAGTCGAAATCCTGAGATTATTTTTGATCTCGATACTGTTGCGGTGAGCCTTCTTAAAGTTGGGTCAAGTCAGGATGTCCTCTATGATGGGGAAACATATTCTGGAACGGTTGTCTGAGTTTCTCAGGTAGCAAACGATTCTCTTCTCTATACCGCACGTCTTACTCTTCAAAAGTCTCCGAAATATCTTGGTGGAGTTGCAACTATCAAACTCGCTTTAAATAGTGATTATATGATGTTACCAAGTGAGATTATTCGAGTCATTGGAGAATGAAAAGGAGAGTTATCCGTATTTTCTGGTTCCGTTATCGTTCCTATGAATGTAGAACTTGGCTCAGTTATCGGTCGAAATATAGAAATAAAAACATTATTATCTGATGATCTAGAGATTATCACTTCTGATGTTTCCAATTTTGATGTAGAGAAGAATAAGATTGAGAAAAGAAAGTAAAAAATTATTCCCTATAAACTAACCTCTTCTCGTTATGTCACAAGTTCCTGAGTCTATAAAGAAAATCACTGAAAAATTTGAGTCAGGATTTCTGGGATTTTGGATTCGAAAATATCGAATCTCTTATCTCATCATATGAGCGATTATTGTTTTAGGAGTTTTTGCTCTTATGTCTATCCCAAAAGAATCCTCTCCCAATATCAAGTTTGGAGTGGTAAATATTTCTACCATCTATCCAGGAACCAATCCGGTAGATATGGATGCACTTGTAACCGAAAAACTCTACAAAGAAATCAAGGATATTAAAGGTTCCAAGAAGATTACGACGAGCTCGAGTCTCGGTATGTCCACGGTGACTATTGAGTTACAACCAGAAACCAATACGATGAATTTTATGACAGAAGTTCGTAATAATATCGGTCGGGTTATCCTCCCAAAAGATGCGAAATCTCCAAATGTTATAGAGATGAAAACCGATACAAATCGTGTTTATGATGCTACTTTTTATTCTCCAGATAAGAGTGTTTCTCTTGATAAACTCCGCCTCCTTGGACAAAAAATCAAGGACAAACTCTCAACACTTCCAGAAGTAGAGAAGATTATCTACGGGAATACCAATATTTATGATATCAGAATCGTGTTCGATGAACGGGAAATGAGAGCGATGAAATTAACAATCGATCAGGTTGCTGCAGCGATTCGTTCTTATCACCAAGATGCTCCGATTGGGAACTTCGGTGTCGGAGAACGAAACTACGATTTCCGAATCGGTGGGAAATTTGAAGGTGCACAGAAATTTCTCGAAGTTCCAGTTACTCTCTCGACAGGGAAAGCTATCCGTGTCGGAGATATTGCACATATCGAACGATATTATAAAGATACTTCTATTTCTCGCGTAGGATTTTTTAATGGAACCGCATATGAGTCAGTAAATATGACAATCAATAAAAATGATAGTCCAAGTATTTTTGCAGCGAGTAATGCGACGAAAAATGCGATAGAGGCTATGCTTAAAACTACCGAATTCAAAGGAGTGAAAGTTGCTTATGCAAATGATCTCGCAGATAATATTAATGACGATTACAAAGAACTTACAAAAGAAGCACTCATAACAACTACTCTCGTATTTATCGTTATGTGGCTCTTTGTCGGATTTTTCGATTCTCTTTTCGCAACTCTTACACTTCCTATTGCCTTCTTTGCGACTTTTATCCTCCTGAATAAGTTTGGTTTTTCTTTGAACTTTCTCACAAATCTCTCACTTATTCTCTCGTTTGGTATAGCGGTCGATACGATTATCGTAATCGTTCAAGCGGCAAGTGCGAAAATCCGCATTGGACACGAGCCTCGCTCGGCGATTATGATAGCTCTCAGGGAATATGCACTCCCGATTAGTGCGGGAGTTATGACAACGATTCTTGCCTTTCTCCCGATGATGGTTCTACCAGGAGTTATAGGAAAATTCCTTGCGTATATTCCTATCACGATTTTTTGAGTTCTCGCGAGTGGACTGGTTTTGGCTATTACTGTGAATTCTGCTCTTTATATCGCTTTTGTAAAAGGAAAGAAACAATATGTGCACGATGAAGCAGTTCTCGAATATGCTAATAAAGATGAACAAGAAATCCTCGCTTATGAACGAATCGGAAAAGTAGAAATCGAGGAACATTCTGCTCCACTTCGTATTCGTATTATCCATATTATTACGAATAAGTACAAGAAAATACTTCGAAAATTTCTCGAGAGCACTTTCCTTCGAAGACTTTCTATTTTTACACTCATTTTCATTTTCATTCTTTCATTTGTTCCAATTATAGGAGGAAAATCACTTGCTGGACATGTAGGCTTTACTCTCATGCCATGATCTGACAAAGGATTTGTATCATACTCTGTGTATGGTGCAACAGGAGAACGTGCTGGTTCTATGGATCGCGCGACGAAAGAAATAGCAGAAATCCTCTCAAAATATAAGGAAATCAATTTTTATACTATGACTACGATGGATGTAAAAAACTCCACTGATCCAGGTATCAATATTAACATAACACTGAAAAAAGTAGAAGAACGAAAGAAGCTCGGACTCATGGATGTCTTTGTATTTGATACGACTCTTGGAAAGGATTTTGATAGCTTACGAAAAGAATGATTTGACGTTGCGTCTAAGGTGCAGGCAGGAGGACCACCGGCTGGAAAGGCTGTTGCTATGAAACTTGTAACCGATGATGCTTCAAAACTCGATGTTCTCGCAAAAGTTGCCGCAGATTTTGAAAAGAAAATTCGATCATATAAAGGATCTAAAAATGTAGAAAACTCTTCAGGAGATACACCATGACAGTTTATATTTACTCTTAAAAAAGATGTCATAACTACAATTGGAATAAGCCCCTCAATAGTTATCGGGGAAATGCTTTCTATGATGAATGGAGTTGGTGTCGGAACGATCGCACATGACGGAGAAGACCTTGATGTTATCCTTAAATATGCACAATTTATCAATGTTATCAAACCCGATGATATTCTCGGTCACACTTTCTCAGTTGGTTCAAAAACATATAGAATGGGAGATTTTATAGATCCAGTATTCAAGAATGCGGTGGCTTCGGTGAAACGAGAAGCAGGTCTCATAACTGTCTCCATCGGGGCGGATTTTGAAACAGGAATCAACGCAACAGAAGTTCAGTCCGAGTTTACTGCATTTGCAAAAAACTATGATTTCCCACCTGGAATCAGCTACAAGACCGGAGGAGAAAATGCGGATAATGCCGATCTGATAATGGCAGTTTTGACGGCATTCTTTATAGCAATTCTTGCGATTTTTTCCCTTCTCACGCTCTTGTTTAATAGCTTCACACAACCAGTCATAGTTCTCTACTCGGTCGTTATGTCACTTCCGTATGTTATGATTGGACTTCTCTTGACGAGCAATCAGTTCTCTCTCCCATTTGGGATCGGATTTATCGCCTTTACTGGAATCGCCGTGAATCACGGGATAATCCTGATCGATGCGATCAATATAAATCTCCGAAAGTGAATGCAATCATTTACGGCACTCGTAGAAGCAGGATCGAGCCGTCTCGAACCTATGCTTCTGACAACTCTCACGACAGCTCTCGGAATCCTCCCGATTGCACTCCGAGATAAGTTCTGGTCAGGACTGGGGTTTACGATTATCTTCGGACTCATAGCTTGTACTTTTATCACACTTTTTGTCGTAAAAGGTCTCTATTATGAGGTATTTATGGCGGAACACCCATGACTCAGGAAAATCCGTCAGATACTTACCTTTCCACAGAGATTTCTCTGGGGGGTTATAAAAGGAATTTTTGGTAAAAATAACGGAAGAAAACGATAAAAAAGGCCTCGCATGAGCGAGGTCTAAGTGTGGTGGTGAGTTTCTAGCTCATTCATTTTGATGTTTTTCCTTTCCGAACCATGCATCGAATATGAATAATCCGATTATGAGCAAGAAAAAGAATGCATCGATAATATTTTTTTGTATGCGTCTCATTTCATCCCCCTTTGTATTTAACAAAAGATTACAATAATGACAATGGCTAGGAAAAGTTTCCCAATATTTCTAAATCCTGAATCTTGGGAAACAGCTTCCCAGAGGTCAGAACAGAGTTCCCCTCCCTCTTTAAATACCCCCTTCATATCATTTCTCCTGATTATTATAACCAGAAATTTTGGTTATAATGTATACCACACAGGAATATATTATAAAACCAATCGTAACTGTCGCGTAATATTTATACTGAATGATTAATACAAACATTGCCAGGAAAAATAATACAGATGCTCCTATTCCTATAAGAATTACAGGATAATTCTCAGGAAAAATCTGAATGATTCGCTTAACAGCTTTCCAGATGATTCTGAGAACCAAGAGGATACCAATAGTGATTCCGATATGTTCTTCACTGATAAATTTTACTAAATATATATCAGAAAGAATTCCCGTCATAGTAGCTACCAATAATAAAAACGTCATAGTAGCTACCAATAATAAAAATATAAGTGGTAATACTGGAAATTGATTGTGTTTCTGTTTCATTTCATACTCCCAAAAGATTTGTTTGTGGAATTACGATTCCTGGATAATATAGCCTTTTAATATTTTGTCAAATTTCATTTATGTCCCATAATACAGCTATAATCAAAATCGAAGTGCAATAAAAAAAGAAATGGTAGTATGTGATTGCTTAATCCCACATAACCCACCATTTCTATGACACAGTATGCACATCTTTCTGAAAAAGAGCGAGAGGAAATATATATTCTGCTCCAATCGGGAGTAAAAATGGAAGAAGACGATAAAAAATGAGGCCTCATATAAGTAGGCCTCATTGTATGAACAGGAATGAAATTTATTTAATAAATCTAAAATAAATGATTATTTTAATAAATAGCAGTTCTATCTAATATTACACACGTAGTCTGATTTTATTTTTTTGTAAGAAAATATACTGATCTCCAGTATAAGTAAATAGCTATGATGAGAATATCCAGTATCATACCAATAGTGATTCCGATATGTTCTTCACCGATAAATCTTACTAAATATATATCAGAAAGAATCCCCGTCATAGTAGCTACCAATAATAAAAATACAAGTGGTAATACTGGAAATTGATTGTGATTGTGTTTCTGTTTCATTTCATTACTCCCAAAAGATTTGTTTGTGGAATTACGATTCCTGGATAATATAGCCTTTTAATATTTTGTCAAATTTCATTTATGTCCCATAATACATCTA
>JBAZVV010000065.1:0-6734 GCA_041660685.1 Candidatus Altimarinota bacterium
TCTTTGCGTGATTTAAAAGTAGTAGTGGATGCGGGAAGTGGAACGGCTGGGGTTTTTATGATGGAGCTTGCCGAGCGTGCAGGATTCACGATGATTCCGCTTTTTCTCGAACCAGATGGGAATTTCCCTTACCATCATCCGAGTCCGATAGAACCAAAAAATACGATTGATATGCGTAATAAAGTCGTAGAAATAGGTGCAGATCTTTGAGTGGCATACGATGGAGACGCAGACAGAATGTATATCTGTGATGAAACAGGAGTGATGTTCTCTGGAACGGTTACCACTGCTATTATCGCTTCTATATTCCTCCAACGACACAAGGGTGAAAAGGTTATCTATAATGCGGTTTGTGGAGATATGGTCCCAGAAACTATTCATATGAATGGAGGCGTTCCGCTTATCGAAAAAGTGGGACATGTCTACATAAAAGAGGCTATGTCCAAAGATCTGTCTATCTGTTTTGGTGGAGAACATTCGGGACATTATTATTTCCGAGAAAATAATAATGCGGATAGTGGGGCAATTGCCTTTATGACCGTATTTGCTTCTATATGTACTTCTGGTAAAAAAACAAGTGAACTTCGGAAGGCTTTTGAGAGATATCCACAGATTTCAGAAACCAATTTTGCGGTAACAGATACGAGTGCAATGATATTTTCTTTGAAAGAGAAATACCAAGATGGAGAGTATACAGAACTTGATGGACTCACGATTCGTTATCCTGACTATTGGTTCAATGTACGTCCTTCTTCCAATGAGCCACTTTTGAGACTGAATCTGGAAGCGAAGAGTGAAGAGATTTTACAAGAAAAATTTGCAGAATTGCAGGGATTTTTTAGAGGATCTGTATCCGCATAAATCTCTCGATTCATCGAAGGTCAGAGAAGAACGAAAATTTCCATCCGTGTTTTGTGAGAATTTCCTGGGCGATATTAGTCTGATCATCGCCCATTTCTGCGAGTATGGTGAGAGTTTTTGGTTGATATATTTCCACGAAACTCTCTATTTGAGAGAAGAGTTTTTCATAGAGTTCGAATCCGGTTTCTTCTCCTCAAAAAAGTGCGAGTTTTGGCTCATATATAGTATCGGTACTCATATTTTCCCAGTCATCTTGCTTGATATAGGGGAGATTCGTAACGAGGAGGATATTTTTATTTTCCTCAAAGAAAGGAGGTGCTTTTGTCGAAAAAATACCTAGGAGGTCTGATATGAGAAAAGTGACATTTCTTCATTGGTTTTGGCTGTTTTTCTCGGAAACTTTCAAAGCTTCTGGGCTGATATCGACTGCAAATACTTGTGAGATTTCCACACTAGAAAGTATAGAAAGTGGAATAATTCCTGACCCCGTTCCTATATCTATGAGGATATCTGGAGGAATCGCCCGGCAATATTTGATCGCTTCACGGACGAGAGATTCTGTTTCGAGTCGAGGAATGAGAACATATTCATCAATATGGAATTTCTGATAATAAAATTCCACCCACGAGCGAGTGTATTCGGGTGGAAAAGAGGAGTTCATGGGAGGAAGTTATTTTATATTTCTTTAGTTTTCGAAAGTTTTTCGATTGAAAATAAGTACTGTAAAAGTGAGAATGACCGCAAGATAGAGAAATGAATGAACCATATTTAGTGCGAAAAATGAAGGTGCAATCACCATAGGACTTCCGATGAGAGATTTGATATTGAGTGCTTCGAGATTTGGAAATACTACCATGAGAAATTTACTAAAATAGTAGAGGATGTGATTCCCCGATCGAAGTGCCATATCTGTCATAGTCGTTATAGAATGGCTAATGATATATACTCCCATAACGAGCAGTATGGAGAGAAGAGGGGAGATGAAAGTTGAGAAAAAGAGGATGATTGCGAAGAGGAGTAGAAGCTTTAGATAGATGAATCCAATGGAAGCAAAGAGGAGAGCTGAAAGAGGAGTATGTGCAACCAAAAATACTACGGTGGATATAACGGATTGTATAAAAATTATAAGGAAAAGAATCGCACTAAAACCGAGGAATTTTCCGAGAATGAAATCTCCTCTTTTGACTGGTTTTGAGAGGATTAAATATACAGTTTTCCCTTCGATTTCCCGAAAAAGGAGTTGACTTCCTATAAAAATCACAGAAATAATTCCAAATATTTCCACCATTGCAAGTCCGAAATCTGCTACGATTTTATCGGATTGACCAAGTGAAAGACTGGCAAGAACGAGTGAAAAACCAATGAGAGCGATTCCAAAGAACACAATCATATAGAGAATCTTATTTCGAGCAAGTTCTCGAAATGTGTTGAGAGCAATATTGAACATATGAATTTATAGTTAATTAATAGTTTTTGATCCTTCTTCTCGCCATTTTTTAAAAGATCTATCCATACTTTTATCAGCAGGAAGATATTCTCATTCGAGAACCTGACGATTGGCTGTGGATACTTTTTCTATGAGAGAAAAAGGAGTTGGTTCAACATCAATAATTTCATCAGGTTTCATAGTATGAGCCCGTTCGATGAGAGTTCATCTGAACCATAATCCTGACAAAG
Source organism: Candidatus Altimarinota bacterium (assembly GCA_041660685.1). Lineage (GTDB taxonomy): Bacteria > Patescibacteriota > Gracilibacteria > BD1-5 > UBA2023 > UBA1545. The sequence continues at coordinate 2,539 of JBAZVV010000065.1, forward strand.
GAATATCATAAGAAGAGAGATTCATAATAGTATTTTCATTAATATATAAAGGAGTATTATTTTCTGGTTTTCTTTGTTAGGAAAGCTAGTATATGGCGTTGCCACTGTGGATAAGTTCGAGTTTTTCTTTGTTCAAAGAAAGCTTCTACTTGATCAATAAACTGTATATGTGAATTTTTTTCTAGATTTCGCGTTTCTAAAAATTCTAATTCCTGAACAAGAGATTCACAATATCTTCTTCCACTTTTTTCTTCTAATAAATCCCCGACAATATTCCCGACATATTCTCGTATCATAATAATTTGATCAGGTTTTTCTTGGGCACGAAAATAGCCCTTGAACTGTTCAAAAGTATCTTGTTCTGATATATCTCGAGGAGTAATCATTTTAGATAATAAAAGATGGTAAAATATTTCCTATAAAATCTCTCTGTCCATTCAGGAACTCTTGTATGGATTGGGATTTTTTTCATTCTAATTTTACTTGCGATAATGTCAAGATTCATTTATCACAAATGATACCGATAGTTTTATTTTCTGTCTGTACGACCTTTCCATGGGTTCATTCCTCTGTGGTTATTTCGTTATAAGAACATTTTTCTATGATGAGTTTTTTCCCTTTGAAAGTCGTGTATACTCCTGGCCATGGAGTGAAACCTTGATAGAGATGATAGAGTTCCTCGGCACTTTTTGTGAAATCGAGAAGTCCTTCTTCTTTGGTGATTTTCTTACAGTAGGTCACTTGATTCTCGTCTTGTACTTTTGGAATAAGTTCTTCCTTATCGAGTTTCAGAAGAGTTTCTGCTGCAAAGTTTCCAGATACTTTTGCGAACTTTTCGAAAAGACTGGCAGTTGTTTCGACCGAATCTATGGAAATCTTTTGTATATCGATAATATCCCCATCATCCATTTTTTCACCCATCACCATGATAGTTACTCCAGTTTCTGTTTCTCACTCGATAAGAGCAGCTTGAATAGGGGAGGCACCACGATACTTCGGGAGGATGGATCCATGAATATTGATCGGGTACTTCTTTGGAATCTCGAGAAGTTCTTTTGGGAGGATTTTCCCATAAGCAACGACGACAAAATAATCCACATTGTATGTTGTTATTTCCTCGAGAAAAGCTGTATTTTCACGGATACAAGCCGGTTGAAGGACGGGGATATTTTCTTGTATTGCCAGAGTTTTTACCTCGTTTGGAGTAATAATCTGGTGTCGTCCGATGGGTTTATCTTCACCTGTCACCACAAAAATGACCTCAATCTCAGGATGATTGAGGAAGTCTTGCAAAACTCGTGCTGAGAGATGGGGAGTTCAAAAAAATCAGATACGAATCATAGGAAGGTATGAGAGAGTAAAAGAAACGATGTTATTCCATATGTGCTTTCGCTTCAGACATCCAATTTATACCTTTATTATAAGCTTCTGGAATCCATGATCAAAAGTAACCAAGATCGGCTACAAAATCATCCATAAAACTATTATTACCTTTTTTTGATAGTGATTGAGTAATAATAGATGCTTCTTTGTATTGATCTCAAATTACTTTTCTTCAGGCAAGTTGGGCAAGATCGGCAAATACATGATCTTGTCGAAGTGTATTATTTATACCTCTGAGAGAAATTTCCGGTGATGTAGTTCATTTTTGTATCAATTGCCATGATTCATCATTTTTCATAGATTTCTGTACTTCTGGATTGCAAGAGGATATGAGAGTCCTGAGATCGTCAGCTGAAGGTATTTGTACAGTGGGAGGAATGCTACAATTTTCCATAGATTTATTTTCTTCTATGATTTTTGATAATGTTTCATAAGTACTATATTTTCAATTTTTTCAAGAAGAATCATTTTTTATAGTACTACGCACATCATTACTACATGAACTTAGCATAGTATTGATTTCTGTTTCTGTCGGTGGAATTATTGTGGTTGGTATTTTACATGTTTGATACGGTACAGATGCTTGCTTGAATGCCTCATTTTGTCTCCTAATCTCGCCATATGCCTCGATTGCTCACTCTTGTGTCCATCGAGTCTGTACTTCTTTCCATAACGGATTATTCTCCACAAGCTTTTGAACATCCATACTACAGGTTCTCAATATACCATCTAGCTCTGCTGGAAGGAAAACGAGTTTCTCTCCCGAAGGAATCTGACAAGGAATGTAAGTTTTTTCTTCTTTCTCTCCTTCTTCCTTTTCTTGCATTATTTGTTCGATGCTTAGAATTGTTGCAAATTGAGTTTGGGTCTTGTTATCAGTAACCATTGTTCGTATACCCCCATTTTTAATATTTTCTAATTCCGCTGGAGTGAACTGACGTTTTTGTTTTTCTTCCATATTTTTTATTGCCATGAGTTGTTCTCTTTTTTCTGGAGTTTCATGTTTTATATTGGATCATAAAAATATCACTCACACTAAAGCAATCACTGCATTTCGTCTTTTTTCGAATTTCTCTTTCTCTGCTTCCTCTATCGCTTCTTTTGCTTTTCGTATTTTTTTCTCCTCTGGCGTTTCTGGTTGTGTATCTTGAATTTCTGACATAATATGTGAATGAGATAATGGTAAGATAGAATTATTTCTGTGTCTTATTCGTGCGGACAATGGACTCCTGAGATACAACATCCTTGTCTCCTAAGAAATCTTTCACGATAAGTTGTAAAATAGCAGCAAATGGTATCGCGAGAAGAATCCCAGTGATACCAAAGAGACTCGCCATCATTGTCATCATAAGAAGTATCAAAAACGGAGAGAGATCCAGTGCCTTACTCATAACCATCGGAACGAGGATATTATTTTCTGCTTGTTGGATGAGAATATAGAGGATGAGAATAGAAATAACAGGAATCATCCCCATTCCTGCAACTATTGCCAATGCGGGAAGAAGAGCAAGAAAAGGCCCGATATAGGGAATAAATTCCATAAGTCCTGCGATGAGAGCGAGGGTGAAAATATTTTCTACTTTTATCCCAAAGATTTGTAGACTCAGGAGTCCTATGAGAGTGAGAAAGAAGATAGCAACACAGAGTATTATCTGTCACTTCATCCAGGCACTCAGAACCTGAAGGAAAGAGCTTTCGCGGTGCATTAAATATTCTCTCATATTCTTTGGAAATATTTGATAGAGGAAATTTCTAATCGTCTGACGTTCTAGACTCATAAAGAAAGTAAAGACTCCAATCATCATAATTTGAAAAATCCCACCAGAAAGGGAAGATATGAGGGATGTTGATCCTTGAAAGAGGTTCTTTGAAAGCGTCCCAATGATGGATGAGAGCGATGAAATATGAGTTCGAACCAGCTCGAAAAGCGTCCCAAAGTCTACGGTTCCTACAAAGGATTTGAAGAATGCAGGAAATCAGAGTGCATCTACCCCACCTGATTTATAAAGCACCTCCATAGAATCAAACGAAGAACTTATGTAAGAAAAGAGGAGGACGAGTTGCTGTGCAAATATCGGGATAATTGCAAAAAGTGCTACAAAGAAAAAGAGAAGAATCCCAAGAAATATAAAAATAATCCCCATCCAATAAGGTATCCTCCTCCTATTCATACTTGTCAACATAGGTGAAAAGAGAATCGTGAGAAAACCTGAGAAAAAGAGAATTGTGAGGACAGATGTAAGAAGTGAAAGCATATATATTCCTCATATGAACGCCAGAAGAATCAATATTTTTTTACTAAATATCATAATTTCAGATGTGTGGTGTGTATCTGAGGTGATGGGCTCTTGTATTTTCATAATGAATGATAAAAACAGTTATGATAACTTAGCTGAGCACTAAAATATAACGAGAATAATTAAAAAAGCAATCCTTTATGTGTAAGATAATGGTTGTGTATTGTGTTTTTATATGTATAGATAATATTCATCTATACAATAGGAAGGCTATTTGAACAAATACTATTCTCTCAGAGAGAAAATCTCTTGCCTTCTCTGTGAAATCCCCTACAATACTCCTATTATTTTTCTTATTCCTTCTCCCTATGAAAACCACTAAAAAACTCCCATCCAAAAAATCCTACTCCTGATTCACCCTCGTAGAACTCATAGTAGTAATAACCATCCTTGTTATTCTTTGAACCATAGCATTCCTTAATCTCTGATGATTTCAGTCTTCTGCTCGTGATGCTAATAGAATAGAGAACCTTACCAATCTCAAGAAGTGATTAGATATATTTCAAATCAAATCAT
>JBAZVV010000066.1:0-6551 GCA_041660685.1 Candidatus Altimarinota bacterium
ATAAGAATATCCTCAAGGATACGAATATTACTATAAATCCTGGGGAATTCGTATTCCTTATCGGTGGATCAGGAAGTGGGAAAACCAGTTTTATTAAGATGCTCATCGGTGACCTGAAGCCAAAATCTGGAAAATTTTTTATATCAGAAGGCAAAGATGTATTTACCTATACTGAGAAGGAACTCCTCGCCTATCGTCGAAGTATCGGAGTCATATTTCAAGATTATAAACTTCTCCGATCAAAAACCGTCCGTGAAAATGTTGCTTTTGCTATGGAAGTCAGCGGATATAAGGATGGCTATATCTCTGAGAAAGTTCCAGAAATTCTCTCTCGTGTCGGACTCCTTCATAAGAAAGAAGCTTTTGTGGAAACTCTTTCTGGATGAGAAGCTCAACGAATTAGTATCGCACGAGCCCTTATTCATGATCCCGATATCATCATCGGAGATGAGCCAACTGGAAACCTCGATCCTCATAATGCTACCGAAATTATCGACCTCTTATTAGAACTCAATTCCCAAGGAAAAACAATCATCATCGCCACTCACGATGATCGTATCGTCAATCGCCTCAAAAAACGAGTTATCACCTTCAAAGATGCTCGGATTGTTTCCGACAAAGAAGGTGGTGGGTATGAATTGTAGTCGAAAGCCTGTAAAGTCCATAAATTTAAAAGTATATATAATTGTCATTCCCAATTCCTTACTATGCTCAACTCCTCAGAATCGCTCGCAGAAAAATTCATCCGTAGAGGCTTCTGGCTCTATCTTTTTTCATTTCTCATCTGACCACTCGGATACATCGTCAAAATTATCCTCTCTGCAGATTTGAGTGTTGAAGAAATTGGTCTCTTATATGGAATCATCAGTCTTGTATGACTTCTATGAGTCTATCATGACCTCGGACTCACTGAAAGTTTGAATTTTTTCCTCCCAAAATTTATCGTTCAAAAAGACTGGATACGATTCAAATCTCTGCTCGCCTATTCGCTTGGAGCACAACTCATTACTAGTACTCTCATAGGTCTTGTGCTCTTTTTCTCGGCTGGTTATTTAGCAGAACACTATTTCCGATCAACAGAAGCAGTCGGTGTTATACAAATTTTCTGTCTCTTTTTCTTTGGGATGAATATCCATAGCATGAATACAACGATATTCTGAGTGACTCAGAATACGAAACTCCAGAAAGGAACCGAATTCCTCCGAATGATATTTGTCGTCCTCTTCACACTCGGTCTTTATTTTCTGGATCGTGGAAATTTAATTACTTATGCTTGGACCTGGATTGGCGGGGTTCTGATTGGAATATTTTTTGGGTCTATTTTCATGTATAGAACCTACTACGTTCCCTATCTAAAAAATGCAGCTATAATCTATGACAAGGAGCTCATTCACAAGGTTATCAAATATGCACTCTGGGTGGTACTCGCCGCCAATGTTGGAACTGTGCTCGGACAGATAGATATGCAACTCATCATCTATCTCCTTGGGACCAAAGATGCTGGATATTATACGAATTACCTCAGTATTATCGGGATTCCTTTTATTATTATCACACCAATTATCGGATTCCTTTTTCCAGTTATTTCAGAACTCCATGGGAAATGAGATGAAGCAAAAATCATTGCCATAAAAACACTTTTCTATAAATACTTTTCCGTTCTTGGACTGATTACGAGTATGTTTATGTTCGTATTTGGACCAGCTATTGCGAATGTACTTTTTGGTCTCAAATTCACGATGTCAGGAATTATCCTCCAATATTCTGCATTTTTCATCGTTTGTAATTTCCTTCTCCAGATCAATTTTCAGATTCTTGCCTGAGTCGGGCGAATCAAAGAACGAGTCAAAATTCTCGGAGTCGGGCTTATTTTCAATATCATCTTGAATCTGATTTTAATTCATCTCTATGGTGTAGTCGGTTCTGCTCTCGCAGTAGGGCTTTCATGGATACCTCTCTGGTATCTCTCCGATCGAAGTACCCGAATGTATTCCAATGGATTTGATTTTGTATTTTTCATAAAAAATCTCATACTCACTTTTGTCATCGGTGGACTTTCTTGGTATTTCCTCACTCCCCTATTTACTGGCATCACACGAGTTCAGTGACTTATCTCTATAACAGGAATCGCCTTTCTCACGATGATTCCATTCATTCTGGTCAATAAAAAAGAATGAATATTATTTCTGCGAGAACTTAAAAATATGAAAAAATAAACTTCGACTATGTCCCTTATCATACAAAAACTCGAATCTCTTCTCGGTACAAAGCCTATTCCTTCTGATAATGAAAAGGAACTTTTTTCGAGAACTCAAATTTTTGTACGGTCTATCAAGTGGATTCCATGACTCCAGATGGTGGCAGTTTCCAATAGTCTTGCTATGTATGCAACACATCCAGATTCTGATATAGATCTATTTATTATCAATACACCGAATAGACTCTGGATAGTACGAACTCTTGTACTTCTGACAGCAGAACTACTCGGAATCAGAACCAAACCACATGATGAAGCAGGGAAGTTTTGTTTCCCATTTTTCATGACGAATGCGAATCTGAATCTCGAAGGAATTGCTATAGAAAATGATATCTATCTTGCCTACTGGATTCAAACTCTCAAGCCCATTTTCGATATGAATAATACTTATGCACAATTAATGGAAGTGAATCAGAGATTTTCGGAAAATATCTTACAGCAAGCGTGCTGCAATCTCAGAGAAAATCAAACATATCTCATGAAAATACCAGACAATGTGAATATTTCTCGTCTCTGGAATCTTCTCTCCCCTCTTCTCTCAAGCATAGATAGATTTTTCGGATATATTTCCAAGAAACGCATCGCCAAAAAAATCCCCTCCGAGTGATTGGAAGGGATTGTAGTAAATGAGAATATGATAAAGTTACATTGGAAAGATAGAAGGAAGGAAATTCGAGAGGAAATATTAAAAACTAGTGCATAATTGCATCCATCTGCAACTGTGTATTTTCGCGAACTATTGCGACAGTTTTAGTTTTTGCTTCCTCAAAAATCTCCAATATTCTTTTCGAATTTAATAGCCCGCCAGAAGAAATTTGTTGCATATAAGTAGAGAGAAACTTCGCCATTACCTTCGGTGGAATTGCAAAAACCTGTCGTGGCATCGTTTTATTTCCATGCTTTTTATAAGCATTAAATTCACGACAAGTCGTCTCAGTTCGTTCTTCTTTTTTTGCAAGATAATGAGGATTGTCCGATATAGCGATATCAATTCCTGTATATTCTTTTCCAGTAGGAGTTTTTGTTTCTATAATCAAATCTACTCAGGAAAATACATCATCACTATCACTTGTAAGGAGTACTTTTGCATTAATCCCATCAGATCGAAGCATCTCTTCCACGAGATTCCTCGCAACTATCTCAACAAGATTTTTCAGATGATAGTTTGGGTCACTTCGAAATTGCTGAAATAATAGCGTTCTCTCAGGAGTTATCTTCCAGTTTGGTGCTTGATACGATTGTGTCTGTGACTCATTCCAGTACCAACGATTAATAGCTTCTGCTTTTCTCTGATCCACTCATTCCAAGTGATTCTTCTTATGTTTCCCATTTATCGCATACTGCCAAAAATCCATCTTCTCTACGAGCGTATCATGTCCTTCGATTCATAAACTTCTTGCAAGTCCATCCTTGAGAGTTACTGCACCACGAGAATCGGATGAATGTGAATGTTGGGTAATTTGATTTCGCATAGATATTTGATAATTAAGATTTTTTCATATTTCCCAATCCTTTTGCTATACTCGCTTGTACTGCAAGTATGGTTGCTGAAGAATTTCTTTCTACGTCTGTTCAGGACACAACAGCAACATCTAGCGGGAGGATTTCTCTATTTACTGCTACCACGAGTGCTTCTCCAAAAAGCTCAAATTGATCTGAATTTGTATTTTTTATTACCATAAAGATAGATAATTAATGAATAAGAGTATTGAATCGATTATGTATAGTTGTGGATAATTCCTCTGCAGTACCAAGCGATGCTTTTTGAAATAAAGGAAGAATATCATTTCTCGAAATGGAACCACTTATTGCGATTCGTTTCATATAGGTAGAAATAAATTCTGCCATAACCCGCGGAGGAATTGCAAATACCATTCGTGGAATAGATTGATCGGGATTTAAGTTTTTTGTCATATTAAATTCTCGACAAATAGTCTTGGTTCGTTGTCTTTTTTGTGCAAGATATTCTGGATTTTCAGATACAGCAATATCGAAACCAACATACTCTTCTCCATGAGGAGTCTGTACTACTGCTATGGCATCCGTAGCAGAAAATACATCATCCGAATCAGTTGTAATCATAACTTTCGCAGTAATTCCATCTGCTTTGAGCATCTCAAATATGAGACTTCTCGTCACGAGCTCTACTATATTCTTGATGACATAGTTTGGATCATTACGAAACTCTGCAAAAAGTGCGGTACGTTCTGGTGGAACTTTCCAGTTAAGAGCCTTATACGAACGTCCTTTTGATTCAAATTCATACCAACTCTGTATATTCTTTGCACCCATTTTCTCCTCTGGAGTCATGTATTCCATCTGCCTGTTCACCGATCTTTGCCAATAGGAAATCGCATGATGGATAAGTCCATTTTCATTCATAAGAGTATTCACGAGCGTCGAAGCTCCATGAGAGTCGATTTCACGCTCTGTAGTCGTAAGTTGCGTCATATTTTTTTGTTTTGGTTTTTTTGAATAAATATTTCTATTTTTTAGATTCACTAAATACAGCTGCTACAGCACTTCATCCAATAAGGGCAGCAAGTCATGCACTAATCATAAGCACCTTTAATCAAAAAAGATATCGTCCGACATATAAGAAAATTATTCCTGCAGCTATTACTCCTGCCTTTTCTGCAGGAGTAAGATTTTCAAATACTCCCACGGAGATATTAAAAGACACAGCGATAGTTTTTAATAATAAATCTTTTCCTTTATGCCCAATGGCTGTAAGAATCTTTTGTGCTTCTGGAGGGATATTTGTTGATGAGGAATTCATTAGTCTTGTCATATATCCAGCTGCTTCTCATTCATCTCTTTTCATGAGGAGAGAAAATATACTTTGATAAAGACTCACTTGTTCCATAGTATTCATCTCTTCAAAATTCATATGACCTCCTGTCTTGATAAAGATCATAAGAAGTTCACTCATTTTTATTGGATTAGCTCATTCAAAGTATTTTCTTATCCCCTCTCATCCATTTACTCTTGGACTATCGAGCATAGCCAGAAATTTTTCACGAAATGGCAGAAGTGTTTCTTGAATAAATTCTTTTTCTTTAGGTTCTTTGAAAGTTTTATCAAGATAATCTCTTGTAATACCACTACTATCCAGTCCATCAAGACTGAAAATAGATGCCAGTACTGCTGGTGTCATTCCAGAAAATCTTCCTTGAAGAGCAAGATACTTCGTCTTCATTGATTCTTCCATCTGTCCTCATTGTCCCAATGGATTTGACATCTTTGTAATAAACTGCTTTACATCCTCTTCTGTTTCAAGTGATTCTATTTCCATAAGTTGCTTAAATTCTGGCCCTACAGCCTCTAGAACATCTTTGAGTGGCATATTTTTCCAATCTGTTTTTTTAAAAAATGAATCAAGAAGGTGTTCAGAATAAATAAGAGAAGTTACAGCAATCTCTGTAGTACGAGGATCTGTATCATGTAAACCAAGTCCAGTGGTAAGTGTTTTATTGTTATTTTTATTTGCACTATAAATAGTGTTAATTTGTGTAAATGTAAGATTTTTAATGGTTGATAAAACTGCTGGTGCTCCATCATTTTTATTCTTTTCTTCCATCTTTTTATCTGGATTGAATCTAACAAGTGCCTTAGCAACTTTATTAAATAAAGAATCTGATACTATTTCTTTTGTTTCTTTTCATTTATCCCCATTCTTCGCTTTTTCGTCATCATCCTTCTTCTTTCCCTCTTCATTATCCTTCTTTTCCCCTTCTTTTTTCCCTAAATCTACTCCAAACATTTTCGCAAAGGGAGTGAGAAACATTTTTGTGATATTATGCATAATTTTATCGAGAAAATCAGCGCCTTCTCCTGGTTCTTCAGAAAGAGTTTCTGTGATCCATTTTCTAATAGAATCCTTGATTCCAAGATTTCCAAGTGCCGAATTATCCATCTTATCAACAAGAGATGTTGCGGCAACCGCCAATCCAGCAGTTGTAGCAACACCAACAGCGACCTTGCGTGCCTCTTTCAGATCTTTTTGTTCCAGATCCGATAATCCAGATTGGAGTGATTGGAGTTTGATCTCTGTTGTACCTGTTACCGTTTCTGAGGCACGAACTTTCTTTGCAAGTTCTCGTTTACGAGTTGCTTCCGCTTTTTTTCCCTCTATATCAAGCTGCGTAGCTTTTTTTTCAAGTTCCTTTGCAATCTCTGCAGGAGTTTGTTCTGGAGCTTTCTCCCCTTTCAATACCTCTGGTGCCATATAGTTTTCTCGTGAAAATATAAATTACTTTTCGAGTGTAGCATAAAAACAATTAAAAGGCAAAAT
>JBAZVV010000067.1:0-6450 GCA_041660685.1 Candidatus Altimarinota bacterium
TTAGCATCACGAGCAGAAGACTGAAATCATCAGAGATTAAGGAATGCTATAGTTCAAAGAATAACAAGGATGGTTATTACTACTATGAGTTCTACGAGGGTGAATCAGCGGTAGGTTTTTTTGGTGGGAGTTTTTGGTTGCATATTAATATAGCAGAATATTAGAATAAAGACTATGATATAATTATTATAGTCTATTTTAGAGGGTAGCGGACAAGAGATCCTCTATTTATTACAATTTCAGTAATGAGGCTTATATTTTTTTGGAGAACCGGTTATTTTTTATAAAGAATACAATTTACAAAATTATTGATTCGGAAATGGGGTTGTTGATGGAGTAAAGTTGGAAGTATATATTCCCATACCCTTTGTAATACGAACTTCATCCATCATCCCGACTAAAGAATTAAAACCAGCCCATGTAAGAGCACCACCGATACGAAGGGAATTACTTGCAGTTGTATAACTATAAGTGTCAGTTACGGAAGATTTCATGAGTCAATCTACAAATAATTTAGTTATTCCAGATGTACGACTTATGGCAATATGATGCCATGTATTGTCTTGTATAAGTGGTCAAGATAATACAAGTATATCTCCACTGGATTGTTTCCATTGAATCGTATTACCACCTAATATTAAACGCCAACCACTACTCACTCCAGGAACATGGGTAGAAACAAGATCACTATTTGATGTTGGATCAGGTTTAACGAACATTTCAATAGTGAAATCACCACTCCCAAATGCCCATTTTGTACTATCTGGTGAGCTGAGATTCTGATTCTGAATACCTATTCCCACTGCAGCACCACCAAATAATCAACCAGCAGATGAAAAAGCATAACTACTATTATTTGTAATAACCGCCCCTTTTTCATCAATAAATCCCGATGAATCCATATGCATAGCAAGAACGACACTATTCCAATTGGGGGCTGGCACACTTCTTATAGCACTACAACTTGCTATATTTCCTCCACTGATGGAGTTACAGACCCAACTTACACTGGTTCATTGTACTGGAAAGGCTGCATTCATAGTAACAAGAGCTCCGGAAAGAGTAGAATTTGAAGAAGCACAGAAGTCATTGGCGGTAGTTCACAAGAATGATCCACTTAATGAAGTATATACTGTAGCATTCTGTCCACAAGTAGCATTTGTCATTATAGGAGAAGAAGTGGGTATGGTACTTCCTCACAAACTTCGACGCACTACCCCTCCACCAAGACTCGCAAGAGTAGTGAAATCATTATTTGCAAGTGCCGTAATAAAGGGTTGGATATTCGGTTGGGTCGCGAGAATAGTTCCCGAATAAGCAAGAGCTATACCACTTGCAAAGAGCTGTTGTTCTGCAATAGTAGATGGGAGGGATCCAGAAGAATAGACAAGTTTTGGATTGTAAACAACTCCTGCCTGACTCGATTGTCCATTAATAAGCAGGACTCCAGAGAGTTCATTAGATTCTATCCTCAGTACGGATCCAATTGCTCCAGTTCCAGCAATGATACTCGGAACAGCAAGGAAATATTTGATACCTCCCGTTTCAGTTTCTGCAACTAGTCCGTTATAGTCCCCTTTAATGTATGCGAGAGAATTGTTCGTTGCTGCTCGTGCTTGATTTACAGAAAAAATATTTTCTGGTAAGGGAACATTCTTGTGCGCAATAACATCCCCTTCCCAATCAGTTTTGATTTGGTAAGAATTTCCATAAGCAAGTTTGGAATAAGTATATTCTTTCGTAGTAACGAGAGGATCCGTTGGTTTCTTGCTTATATTAATCCCTCCTCGTGCATTAATGGTGTTCATAACTGTATTTCCTATAGTTCCCTGATTCCAGAGAACTCCTCCAGAGTAAGTTATGGAAAATGAATTATCTGGCATAGGGTAAGAGCCTGTTTTAATAAAAGCAACAGAGAGACCTTTAGAGAGATTATTAATATCAGAAACTCGAGCACTGTCTCGAGCCGAATCTTGGAAACTGGAGAGATTAAGGAATGCTATGGTTCAAAGAATAACAAGGATGGTTATTACTACTATGAGTTCTACGAGGGTGAATCAAAATCTGTTCTTTTTAGTGAGTATATTTTTTGTATAAATGGTATTATTTGTTTGCATAAAGGAATTAGATAAGAATATACTGCGAACAGTGTAATATACTTTTTTGGATATACAATAGAATTTATATTTTTTTATTATTACAGTGACAGCGTTTATATTTTTTCGGGGTTCGTTTTATAGTTTTGGAAGATTTTGAAAGTTTATATAGAAGCGAAAGTAAGAAGGTAAGGATTTATTTCGTTGCATTATAAAGTGCTTGAGCTTCAGAATCAGAAAGTGCTCGGTTGTAGATACGGACTTCGTCAATCTTTCCTATAAGATATGCTGCAATATCGAGAGGTTGAGATGTTATAGAAAAACCATTTCACGGACTATAGTTTTCATTGATAATTAATATTCCATCTTTGAAACCTTTTTTTGCTCCATTATCCAATGTCCATACAATATGATGCCAATTTCCGTCAAGTATATTCGGTATTATACCAATAGTTTGATTCACCCCAGTAGAAGTATCTATACGCATATAAATATCTTGCGTACTTTCATTTCTTTGAATCATATACCCAGATGTTCCCATATTAATTTTAGAAATAAATGATCCCCAAACCGCACTAGTCCCAGAATCTTTTATCCAAAAAGCAATCGTTATTTGATTACCCAGATCGATACTGGAACTATTAGGGATTCGTGCATAACCTCATCCGTTTCCAACATCGATTCCTCAGAGAAGCTTTCCAGTTCACCAGAGAGGTGAACCTATAAAATTTCCTGAATTTCCATTTCCACTATCATCTTTAACAATGTTTCCATTTCCCTGATCGAAACTCCAATATCCTGATAATCCAATATTCGAATAATATGTAAGGTATCAATAACTCATTGCAGATGAGCTTCCAATAACTTTTTTGGTGTTACTAAATTGCATAATATAATTTCCTATTTTAGTAAATATATCCACTCCACTTCCCGTTTCCTGCACCGGCTGATTTAAACTCCCTCCGCTATTCCCAAGCAAAATACCCAAACTATCTCACTGAGTGCTCGGATATCTCTTACTATAATCAGAAGTAACAGAAGCGTTAGCTTCTGGGATAAAGCTACTCCAGAGGACTGCCCGTTGGGGGGCCCAACCCTCTCCCAGAGGGCGAGGGAGAGTGGAATTCATTGCTATTACATTATTTCCATCTTCCAAGAAACTCATAGCTTGCATCTTAGTTCTATCTGCATTGGTAGAGTATGTGGTGTATATGGTAGAATCGAGAGGATCTATGGTTCCGTTTTGTGAGAGGCGAGCAAGAGAACCTACTTGGTCTTTGGCGAATCATTGGTATCATATGAGAGTACCTGATGCTGTTATATTTACTGAGTTCTCTGGGAGAGGATACTTTCATGATTTGATTTGAAATATATCTAATCACTTCTTGAGATTAGTGAGGTTTTCTATTCGCACGCTATCGCGTGCGTTAGACTGAAACCCAGAGAGATTCATAAAAGCTATAGTTCAGAGAATAACAAGGATGGTTATTACTACTATGAGTTCTACGAGGGTGAATCAGGAGTAGGATTTGGTGAGGAGGTTTGGAGTTTTTTGAGGGGTTTGCATAAAAAAAGAAGTGAGGGGATAAATAAATTATATGATAATAAGTACTATTATCGCCTTTTTAATTCCTAAAGCAATTTTTTATAATAAATATTTCTCTTTTATTTTTCTATATTTCCATATACTCGTCATCCTGACGATTCTAAATTCTAAACAACCAATAGTTTTATGTACCTTCTGGCTTTTGAAACCTCTTGTGACGATACTTCTATCGCAATATTTCATAATCGAAAACTTGTGACGATGAAAACACGATCACAGATTCGAGAACATAATGAGACTAAGTGAGTGGTTCCAGAGGTAGCAGCCAGACTTCATGCCAATAATATCTTCTGAGTTTTAGAAGAAGTTTTAGTGGAAGCAAAAATAACACTTGAAGAGATGGATATCATCGCATGTACAGAATTCCCCGGGCTTATGCCGTCACTTCTCGTCGGGATAAGTGTCGCGAAAACTCTCTCAAATACCCTCAAAATTCCCTATATTCCCATCGATCATATCGAGGCTCATATGTTTGCAAATTATTTGGAACGAGATGTAGAAGATATTCATTTCCCTGCGATATGTCTCACGGTGTCAGGTGGACACAATGAGCTCTATATATGGAAAAGTATGTTTGAACGAGAGAAAATTGGTGAAACTCTCGATGACTCTGCAGGAGAAGCCTTTGATAAGGTCGCAAAAATGATGGGACTCGGATATCCTGGAGGGCCTATCATAGGGAAAATATCGAGTGAGTATACAGGCTCATTTCGTGGTATCTTTCCTAATGTACTTTTGAACAAGAATGGACATGATTTTTCTTTCTCTGGACTCAAAAGTGCTGTAAAACGAGAAGTAGATAAAAGAATCGAAGAAAATTCTATACTCACCGAAGAGGATATACAAGAAATCGCTTTTGAATTCGAACAAACCGTGGTAAATATCCTCTCCTACAAACTCTTTCATGCAGCAGAATCACTCGGTATATCATCGGTTCTATTAGCTGGATGAGTAAGCGCTAATGATCGACTCCGAGAAACGATAGAACAAGAAGCAAAACAAAGAAATTATTATTTTCTCGCTCCGATTCATAAAGTCTATTCTCAAGATAATGCCGCGATGGTTGGGATTCTTGCTTATTATATGAGTCAGCAAACCTCTCCTATATTTGAGCCAAATCCTCTTCTAAATAGACGTAAATAATTATTATAATAGAGTGGATAAACCGCTCTATTATTTTGTTTGAGTAACCACGAGATAGCTTCTAGTGATTTATGCTGCACGCTTTACGAAATCATCATTTGCAGCAGAACCACGGTATCCGGTTTGTTCGAGGAGATTACCAACAGTTCCACCAACATTTACTATCTCATTTTTGATACTATCAGGTCGTCCTCCAGCGAGGAATGCTTCAAAATCAGCCTCTGCAGCTTGTACATATTCTCGAGATTCGAGATAGGATTTCCCATAAGGAGTGAGTTCGATTCCATAATTTTTCCTGAGCTCTTTCATATAATCCTGATTTTTTAGTTTGTCAGTGTATACAGATTTTTCGATACGCCCAGAATTAAAATAGGACATAAGAGTTTTATGATATTTCATATAGAGTTCCTTTCGCATAGCTTTAGTATCTTCTTCTGTTCCTCCAGAATTCATCGTCCTAATAGCACCAAGACTTTGTTGAAAACTTGGCCAAAAACGCTGGGTGTTATCATCACTTTCAAATGTTACCTGAGCTGGATTCATCTTGATAAACTTGAAGTAATGTTCTGGATTGAGCCCCAGGAAGGATGATCCTCCGTGTTCATATACTTCATTGTCTCGTTCGTCATTATTCAGTTGATTTATACCTCCTACACTTCCCTTACATGTATTGAGATAAGCAGCACAATCAGCATCAGTTTTTGCAAGATGTACCAGTTCTCCATCTTCTGTGACATTGAGTTTTTTATTGAGTGTTTCTCCGTGTTTCCCCCAAAATTCCATGATTTTTTTTATAAGTTCTTTTTTTGGATCGTCTTTTTGAAGCTTTTCTATTACTGCATAGTCTGTGGCCATTCCATTACTACTAGCAAGTTTTTTCATAACCGCACGGAAAGTATTTTGATTTCCTTTGCTTCCAAGAAAAAGGAGAGCAGTATACGGATGTCCTCCAAAAAATTTACTTTTCAAACCATTGAGTTGATCTTGATGAAGAGTGCTTGGTATATTACTAAGTGCGAGTACAATCGCAGGAAGATGCATCTCATGAGCAGGTCATCATTTTGCCCAAATAGGTTCAAATCCTCCGATTCCTTTTGCACTCTCTCCACCATCAAGTTTATCCATAGATTCCTTGATTCGTCATTTTGTAAATTGAAATTTTCCTCCTTCTTCTTTTCCTGCTTCATCTTGTTCTTTTCTTCCCATTCCCCAGGCCTTTGCAATTTCTAGCCAGAGGTTTCCATCTACTTCCCCTCGCCCCCCAGCTGCTTTTATATGAAAAACAATGAGCCCTTCTTCGGTGAATGGTTCCCCCATTTCATCACATCGTTTCATATATTTTTGAACTACAGAGAGGTCTTTGGAATATTTCAAACCGGAAATTCGTTCGAAATAGATAAAACTTCCTTGTAATGTTTTTACATCCCCTACATACAAGCTTCCATGTTTCTGAAGCATAGCGATAGTCGCTGCTTGGATTTCATAATCATGAGATCCATGGTTTCCTAGTACATCAATTACTTTTGCTTGTCTCTCCGCTCCAGACATTCCTTTCATCTCATCGATCATCTCCTGCATGAGTTTCTTATTTCCGGCATATACTCC
>JBAZVV010000068.1:0-6190 GCA_041660685.1 Candidatus Altimarinota bacterium
CCTCTCAAGAGTCATAATCGCGCGCCAGAGATGTCGAGTATCGATGAACGATATTCTGGATCGACGATTATGAACCGATATATCGAATACATCAACCAAGAATTTGATTTCATCTCCTATGTGACGCCTATATTTACCTCAGCAGTAGATGGGAAACGTGTGGATGCCATTCTTGATACCGCTTTTAAGATTCGTGATGAGCGAAATAAGCGAGTAAAAACAGGAGTGTTCAATGATTTTCTCTCACAGATTACTTATCAACATGCACCAACAGGAAATAGGAAAGCTCACAAGCCAAAAATTTATTACGGTTCTCAGGTAGATGTGAATCCACCGAAGTTTATGATATCCGTGAATAATGAAAGTCATTTTCACTTCTCTTACAAACGGTATATAGAAAATCGAATCCGTGAATTCTTCGGATTCCATGGAACTCCTCTCATCCTCGATCTCAAAGGTCGTGAAAGTATATTCAAGAAAACAGGAGGACTTAAGGATGAGCGACTGAAAGACGATGCTGAGCGACATCATGAAGAACTCACAAAAAACCGAGAGGATATCGAGCGAAAGAGTGAAAGAAAATCAGCACCAAAGTGAGAAAAAGTAGAACGAAAAGGACGACGAAATAAAAAAGAGGAGATTGAAGAATACGATGAATAATCATTAAAAAAGATTTTGTCCCTCCAGAGGACTGCTCTTCGGGGAGCATTGCGAGAAAATTCGATTACTAAAATATTTTTTAGATAACAAAGATTCTTCGAATATTCGTGGCAATCTTCTTTATATAAAATAGGTAAATTAACTCACTCTTTTTATAAGCGGTAGATTCCAGACATTTTTGAAAAAATCTATTGTGATATAAAAACTTCTGGTAGTTCAAAAATTCTGGAATGACAATATCATTGATGGTTTCACTTTACAGACTTTATAGATTCTGATTATGTTCCCACCTCTTTTAAAATCAAACGAGAAAACCTATCTGCGGATAAAAGTCACGACGAAACAACCGAAGACAGAATACTTGAGTACGCTCGATGATGGAACTATCAAGATCCGATTGAAGGCTGTTCCCGAGAAATGAAGAGCCAATGAGGAACTCATACAATTTCTTTCAAAAGAACTTCAGGTTCATAAAGATACCATCGAAGTTATCTCTGGAGTAACCGATACGGTGAAATTGGTGCGAATCGGATAAATAATAATCCCCAAATCTTTTCAGATTTGGGGATTATTATTTCTGGAGATTTTCTAGTACGTAAATTCCTGTTTCCGATTCACTTCCTCACTGATAGTTGCCTGATATTGTCGACCATCGATAGTGATAATAACGGAACGATTCGGAGCTATAGAATCCGTTACACTTCTACTTTCCATCACACTTCCTTTCAGAAGAGTTTGATCGATCGGAGAACTCTGGTTTCCGCCGAGATAGGCTCCAATAAACATCAGGACGGCTATGTAGCCAACGAGACTCGTGGTATTGGTAATGAGTGAGTGGAATTCTTTCATAGATGTATTTTTGTTTTTGGTGGATATTGATATTTTGGGTATTTATTTTAGTGTATCAGATATTTCTTGAAACTCAAAAGAGAGGTGTTTTTGTTTTGGTGAATAGGAGATTATGGTTTTGGTGGTGGACTAGGAATTTGTGCTTCTATTTCCTTAATAATCCTCTCAACTTCTGTTTTATCGGTTATTCCACTTCCTTCTAATTTATTTTTAACAGTTTCATGATTAATTACTCATTTATCATTAACTTCTATAGAAATATCTGGTTTATTTTCTATATGAACAGAAACTGTTCCAGCATTCGATTCTTTTGCATTTTTTGCAGTAAAAGTAGAAACTGTTGGTGTTGTTATAGTAGTTGTAGCTCCAGAATATTCTTTTAATTGTTGAATAATAGATGCTGAAGTATCCATTCCCGTCTTATCCTTAAATAATCCTCAATGTAATTCTGTATCAATTTTGCTTAATGCTTCACCAACTTTATTTTCATCAGTAGCTTCTCTAAAGGCTTTTACTTTATCTTTACTAATACCTACCTTTTCAAAATTTATAGCAGCTTGGTTACGAGCATTTGGACTTGCTGCCCATCCAGCAGCATCTAATTTTGCCGCTTCAATATTTTTATTTATATAAGCAACTTTTAGAGGGTTACTGCCAGTATTTTCAGCGGCACTATTCTCAAGATTTTTCAATGCCGATACAGCTTTATCTACTTGTAATCACATAGCGGAAGCGACGGAATTACCAAAAGTTTGTCCAAAATCAGTTCCTCATTTTGTAGCTGCAGAACTAATAGCACTTGATATACTACCACCCATAGCTCCAACTCCTGCCATAGTAAGACTTCTTTCTTTTCCATCTTTACTCGGCAACGGTATAGGAATATACTGTGGAGCCTTCATAGCGAGTTTTCCGATTTCATCTCCAAATCATTTGATTGGGGCAACAGCTGCTTCAGTAATCTTACTTGCTCCAAGAGCTGCCATAACTGCCATCCAGAGAATCACAAGAGCTAAAACATTCATAATAATCGTTCAGATAATTCCTTTTCCTAAATCAAGAGCTTTAGAAGTTCATGATTTTACTGCAGGATCCAATAATCCGACAGTAGTAAGAGTAATGGCAGTAGAATCATTTCAGAATTTGAATATACTTGCACCACCATCAGTTGTTTCAACATTTACGGTATTTGATTTAAGTGTTCCAGTAGTTCACGTTGTTCATCAATTTGTTGCCCCCATTACAAGTCATAGGAACATAAGTCCAAAGGCAAGGGCTGCTGAAACATATACAGGCACAAGTGCAAGTGAGATAAATTCTTTGATAGTAAATTTCTCAAGCTTCTTCGCTTTATCTCCGAGTACAAAAGTGAGTGCAAAGATAGGTGAGAACATTGCATAAAGCCAGAGCATAATAGCACGTGAAAAGAGCGCATAAACTATTGCTATAATCAATATTCCAAATATTATAAAGAATATAATCCCAAATCCGAGCTTACTCGCTATATCTACTATTTTATTAATTTTTTGTTCTGGTGTGATAGATTTATAATCTTGTATTTTAAAAATCCCATATGCATAGACAGAAAGAAGATTATAAGCACCTCAACCACCTCCTGTGAGAAACTCTTTTATAGAAATACAATCTGTACTCCCCCCTGAACAATTAGATGCTGTAAAAGCCCCATTACTTTTAAATCCATTCGGTCCTGTGTCTGCTCCCGTTCCAAAATCTGCTCATTTAATATAATAGATTGTTTTTGGTATAATTTTATCTGTCAATAATCATGCTGTTCCTCCTCAAGATTTAAGAATCGTTTCCATAGGAAGTGATATAACCGATACAGTCAATATATTTGATATAGAAAGTACTGCACTCACGATGAACCAAGTAAACGGAACAATAAGCATTCCAGTCACCAGCTTTGGGAGCATGGATTTCATCTCATAAGTTTTCGCATGTTCTCACCCAAATATATTGGCAAATGCAACAAATACGAGCATGAATCCAAATATCACATAGACGACATTGGACACGAGAATCCAAAGTTGATGAAGTATGGGACGGAGTCCAAAAATCTCACCAAAGGTCCAGTCGGGAGAGAGGAGCCATCCAGCGAGCATGATGAGAGGAGTGGTAAGAAAAGTAAGTACCCCGATTCCAAGATTCAATACACTAACAATAGTATTAATTGCAGGATCTTCTGGTTGAGCTGAATTACCTGCCGCTGTTCCCGCCGCCATACTATTATAAATCCCCCCATTTCCTATCTGCACATTTCCAGCAGGACTCATACTAAGTTCTCCGCTCGTTATAAAGAGTCACATACAAAAAATCGACAGGAGACCGAGTCGAGAAAGTTTGGAAAGAATGATGGAGAGTGACATATTGTAATCGTTTATGAATTAGTTTTCTTGATTTCTCCTGCTATTACAGCATATATTTCTCTTATTTGCAAAAATTCTCGTGGACTTTTTAGATTTTTATGACTTCATCATGACTTTCTCCCCATAAAAAGGAGAGATTGTCCGACGAGATTTGATTTCTGGAGGTTTTAAATATAATAAACATATGGGTTATAATATAAATTTCCAATTTTATGATAAAAGAGAAAAATATCGCATTCATCGATGGACAGAATCTCCATTTTGGAGTGAGTTCAGAGAACTGGAGTATAGATCTGAAGAAATTCAGGATTTTTTGAAGGATAAGTTCCAGATAGAAGAAGCGTATTATTTTCTCTGATTTATCTCGGAAGATGAACAAGATCTCTATAATTCTCTTCAGAAAGCAGGATTTATTGTCTCATTCCGAGAACATTCCTCTGCACTCAAGGGAAAGAAAAAATGAAATGTAGATGTGGATATTGTTTTTGAGATTATGAAAAATATCGCAGAAAAGGAGGAGTTTGATAAGATAGTGCTCGTCTCGGGGGGATGGGGATTATATCAAATTGGTGAAATGCTTGATCGAAAAGGATTTGCTGAAAAAGATATTGTTTCCAACAAGCAAGCACTCTTCTCTCTATAAAAGAATAGGAAACAAGTTCTATTACTACTTGAGTGAAGTGAAATCAAAAATCGAATATGTGAGAAAAAAACATTAAAAAAGGGGATCCTAAAGCACTGACACTTTTCGGAACCCTTTCGTGGTAATTCCTCAGTAGGATATGGAAAAACCTATTAAAAAGCAAATTTTTTTATAAAAAACTTTAGGAAATTTTAGGAAGGTCATTTTTTGATTTTTTCGACATTTTAGTATATACTCGCAAGGAATTTATATATTTCTCTCTAAAATATGTCACCAATAAACGCAGCAAATGATGGTCCTGAAAAGGACGAGCAGGTAAATACCAACAAGAAGAAAAAGATCAACGAATCTCTGACGACTCGTGCAATTCGTACATTTGTCGAGAAAAAACTTTCTCTCTGAGGAAAGGTTTTTGACGAGATGATGAAGTCAAAATGTACAGGACTAGAAACAGAATTTGCGACATTTATCACGGGAAATAGGGATTTTGCCGATCAACCAAAAGATCAACAAGAAGCATTTCGTGCCGTAACTGCCGCGCAATTTCTCCGCGAGACAATCTCTATCGGTGTCGGTTTTACGAGCAAGAGAAAAGCACTTAAGGATGTTGTAAATCGCGGATATAGCTTCACATCCTCAGAACTCAAGAAAGTAGAATCTACCTGTGAGACTCTGACAACTGATGAGCTTGTAAATCTCCTCCAAAGCGAATCCAAACGTGAGAAATTTCTCAAAAATCTTTTTCCCAAAAAAACACTTCCCTATAGATCAGAGAAAGAACAGATGATAACTATTTTTGGGAAAGGTATTCTCGGTACGAAACAGGAAGAATATGTTATGAACTTGCTCGTGAAACGATATGTCGATCCACAGTATGTACAAGAAGCACTTGCAGCATTTGATGATACACACAAACAACTTCTCCTCAAAACTTTTCTTCCAACCGTCACACTTGGACAACTTGGAGATATGGGAGTACTCACAAAAGCTCAGATAAAATCTGCTGTTCATGAAAGTATTATTCGTGGAAATATCGTACCAGAGTTAAATTCATTCAGCTCTCTGGAACAAGCAGATATGGTAGATCAGATTAATCCATATGATATCGTTATCGAGACGCAACTTTTCCCTCAGGATGTAGTGGATACTATTCTGGAGAGCGATGGAAGTAAGATGATTGCGAAGGAGATTACGAAGATAAATTCTGCTCGCTATGATGCAGTGGAGACAGAAAATGCACTGAAGATGAAACCAACCGCAGAAGGACTATTTTTTCCTCCATTTTTGGAAGAACTCCATAAACTCGGTATTAAAAATACTCAAGATTTCAAAGTGGGTTCTATCATCCGTGGGACGATTCCTGGAACCGCGGGAAAAGATATCGATTTCGCCTATCGTATCGATGATATCTCCGATGAGCCACAGTTCAATAAAAATACCGGAGGAAATGGTCGAGTATTTGCTGTGAGTGATATATTGCTTGCCGATGGATCCCTTCATCTCAATAAAGAAAAAAGTAAATCTACAGAGTATACGTACACAGAAATGCACCATATTTTCTCCAAAGCAAAAAAAGATAATCTAGAAATTTTGACGCTAGAAAAGACAAAACATCAGATCGAAACTGGTTCTCTCAAAGAACATATACTCG
>JBAZVV010000069.1:0-6140 GCA_041660685.1 Candidatus Altimarinota bacterium
GAAACATGTTTGACTGACCTAGAAATAGAAAATAATAAACTCGTAGCCATTATTGTGAATTGAAAAGAGAAGATTAAGACCGATATACTTATCCTCGCGGTCGGACATTCCGCTCGTGATACCTATCAGATGATTTATGACAGAGGACTCCATATGACGCCAAAGGCATTTTCTATGGGGGTGCGTATCGAGCACGATGCGAGTATGATAAATCGTTCGCAATTCGGGGATGTTTGTGTGAGTCCGAAACTTGGGACAGCGAGTTATAAACTCGTGAATCACTCAGAGGATACTCGGACGGTGTACAGTTTTTGTATGTGTCCTGGTGGGCATGTAGTCGCGGCTTCTTCGGAAGATGGTCGATTGTGTCTGAATGGGATGAGCGAATATCGTCAGAATAGTGGGATATCGAATAGTGCCTTGATGGTTCCAGTGAATCCAGAGGATTTCGGGTCGGATCATCCGCTTGCTGGAGTCGAGTTTCAGAGAAAGTGGGAGGAAAAAGCTTTTAAACTTGGAGGAAGTAACTACCATGCGCCAGCTCAACTCGTGGGAGATTTTCTCAGATGAAAACCCTCGACGATATTGTGAAAATTAGAATCTACCTACCTTCCAGGGATTACTCTAACAACGCTCGATGATTGTCTCCCAGATTTTATCACTAAAGCCCTACGAAAAGCACTTCCCGAGCTCGATAGGAAAATACATGGATTTGCTTCCAATGATGCGATTCTAACTGCTATTGAGGCACGCAGTTCCGCAGTTCTCCGAATCACTCGCGATAAAGAAACTTTGCAATCGAATATTGTTGGAATCTATCCAACAGGAGAAGGAGCGGGGTATGCGGGAGGAATCACTTCCTCAGCAATCGATGGATTGATAGTTGCGGAGAAGATCATAGAGAAATATTTGGGATAAATATATAAAAAATGTCTATTAAGCCATAAAAATCCTCTCTATTCGAGAGGATTTTTTGGTGCTGATTTTTCTCGGATGAGGAGTCGGAGACTGTCGGCAGTGATAGGTGGAACTTTGCTTGCATCAAACTTTCCTTGATGATTATTGGCGATTTTCTGTTTCACAGAGCCGATTTCTTGCATGTCAGCTTTGCGAGTGAAGTTCGGTTCGGGATTGAAAACATCGGCTTCATTAACTCACATAAGTGCTGAAAATTCTTTTTTGATGAGATTTTTCTCATCTTTGTTGAATCCTTGGGTTGGATCGAGTTTGAGCCCGATGGCCGTCTCTCGGATGGTATCGAGGAATACATTTACATTCTCCGTTCCGAGTGCGTAGAGTCCCATATTGTCGACAAATTGGATGGTGTCGTTGGCCTGTTTTTCACGAGTTTCGATGTCTCCGCTGACTGGCATCTTCTCGGATTTTTCTTGGGCAAGTTTCGCAAGAGCGATTTCTATTTCTTGCTTTTGTTTTGCAAGTTCCTCAGTTTTTTCTTGTTTGAATTGTTTTGCTTTTTCGAGTGTTTCTACATCTTTCTCACTTTTTCCTTCTCGCTTCTCTTCTTTAGTTATAAATTCATCGTTTCTCGCGAGAATCTCTACCGAAGTCTCTGTAATTTTTCCGAGTTTCGCACGAAGATTTGCTTCTTGGTTGATGAAGTTGTATTCTGCGAGATTTACAGCGTTGTCGAGGTGGACAGAGTAGCCACTCTTGGGAGAGATGATATCCTTGGAACCTTTCCCGTCGTGGATAGTTACCACTTGGTCGAAACTCTCACTCCCCGAAGCGTATTTCGTGTACACTCCGCGTTCATTCTGACTCTCATGGAAACCATCTGGGAGTTTGTAATCGACAGATTTTCCACCATTCTCCGCACTCTTGATGGACAAACCTTTGGAGAGTTCCTCCATCTCTCGCTTGAGTACCGCGTAATCCACTTCGGAAACCGCACCGATGGAGTGGAATTGCTCTACAAATGAGCGGTATTCCGCAATATCTTCGGGTTTGTTGGATTTTAAAGCATGTTCTTTAATCTCGATAAGGATTGCTCTGGCAGCATTCTGGAAATCAGAAGATAATGGATTAGGGTTTACCTTGATAGTTTCAACATTCTTTTGATTTAGATAATTATATTTTTTCTTGTCTTGAAGCTTTGCTCGTAATTCTGTAAGTGTATTTATCTTTTCAGTTTCTTTCTCTTCTACCACTGCGGTTTTCTCTTCTACCACTGCGGTTTCTTTTTTTACAGCAACCTTCTCCTCTTTTACAGCAACCTTCTCCTCTTTTACAGCAACTATTTCTTCCGTTGCTTTTTTACAAAAATTATCAATGAAATCGGATGTACAAGCATTGTCAAAAGATGTTCCAAAAGTGGGATCAAAACAATCTGAGAGCTCTCCTTGTGGAAGGGAATTGATGACAGTATATATCTGAACTGCTTGCTCGTGCATTTCTATATATTTGATGAACTTATCACGGTTTCCAACATCTGCCGATGTACAAGGAATACAAGTAAGGGTTTTGAGAGCTTGATTTTTTTGATCCAGTTGTCCTTTTTCTGTCTGATATTTTGTGCTCGTTAATACTTCCTCAGGAACTTTCGTTTCCCGTGGTTGTATTGATGGTTGAGATTGTTTTTCTTGTAATCCTTCCGCCATAAAAATAAAATTAGAGAGCTTTTAATAAGGTTTTTAACGAATCAATCTCTCGTGTAAGTTGTTCGCTTTTTTGTGTAAGTTGTTCGCTTTTTTGTGTAAGTTGTTCGCTTTTTTGTGTAAGTTGTGTGTGTTCTTGAGTAAGTTGTTCTTTTATTTGTATGTAAGTGGATTTTATCATTGCATCTATTTTTTGGATAGCAACCATATCTATAAAGTCTTTTCCAGAAGGGAAAGCATCTGTGATAGATTTCGTCATCGGTTCAAATGCCATAGGATCTTGCGATGGCATTTTGTGTGCATTAAAATCACTGATTGCTTGTTTTGCAACTTCGACATTTCTATACAATGACATAAGACTATTTGTACCTTTTAAGAGTGTTTTTTCATCTGTTTTTTCCATTTTTCCTGCATGATAGTAAGCAAGAATCTTTCTTTGAAATTCTGGAGAAAATGCATTAAATTCATTCTTTTTTCGTTCTCTCGTTTGCTCAGATTGAATAATTTTATCAAACGCTGCAAAAAGTTCTTCTTTCCCTTTCACATATTCTTTCAACACCAACTGTGTTTTTCCACTCGCATCGGCAAGCGGAACATATGGAGATTCTACCGCCATAGCAGGAGTTGCAAGAGCGAGAGCTCCCGTAAGTGCGAAAACTCCTGCGAAACGATCGACTGTTTGACGAGTCTGCGCAAGAGTCTTCTCTTTCGGGGAAGCTTCAGCTATTTTTGCGAGTTCTGCTTTTACAGAAGGTGCTTCCGAGGAGTTTCTTGGTCGAGGATTTATCATAGATACAGAGTGAAAATATAACGATATGTGTTGAGTATAGCAGAAAGTGAGGGAAAAGGCAAAAAAATGGTTAATGGAAAATTATATCCCATATGTTTCAGTATAGTTCATAACAAATAAATTCCCCATTCTTGCGAATGAGGGATTAGTTTTTAGCAAGAATAGAATTAATCAACATCCGATCTTTTTTGAAAATCTTCTCTGCTATAGTGTAAATGCTGTAGGTGATAAAAGGTGCCGCAAATACATCGATAGAATAGTGCATATGCGCAATAATCACACTGATACCAAATACGAGTGAAGTGGTAAAAAACACTTTTCGCCAGAATGAATCGTTGTAGAAAATAAGTGCCATAAGGAACGGTAATCCTGTATGTCCCGAGAAGAAAAAATCATTCTTGGTATTGTAGAGAAAATCATAAAACCAGAACCCGATATTCCCTGGATCAAAAACAATCTCATGAGGATTTACTCCGAGATGTGTCAGACTGATAAAGAAAGCACGAATTATCACAAAGAGAGCGATAGATTTGATGGTAAAAAGTACATATCTTGGTCTCGTAATCAGCAGACAGACAATCGTAGCAGTAAAAAGCAGGGTACTAAGTATGATAATACCATCGATATCCCATACGGGAATATTATTGAGGAGAATATCTCCGACCGCTTGACTCTGAATGCTCCTGATATAGATATCTGATGCTTTCTGTATAAAGAGAGCAATGATGAGGAGTAAAAGACTCGAACCAAGAGAAAAGATATTATCCTTCGTCCAAAAATCTTTATGGTTCGAATAGATGTCTTTCATAAGAGCTTGCATAAAATCGGGTGGGTTATTTACTCGTATCGGAGGGCATCAATCGGTTTCAGATTTGCGGCTTTGCTCGCGGGAAGTATTCCGAAGAATATCCCGATAAAGACAACGGATCCAAAAGAGAGAAGACTGGAATTTGTACTAATAACAGCGGCGAGGAATTTATTTACCAACGCGACGACCCCATAGCTAATGGCGATACCTATGAGTCCTGCGATGATACTGATAAAAAGTGCTTCAATCAAAAATTGTGTGAGTATGTCGCTTTTAAAAGCTCCAAGTGCTTTACGGATTCCTATTTCTCGTGTTCGCTCTGTCACCGATACGAGCATGATATTCATAACACCGATACCTCCGACGATGAGTGAAATCGCTGCAACTCCTCCGAGGAAAAGTGTCAAAGTTCCTGTTACTTGTTGCACGGAAGCAAGTATTTCTGAGAGAGAATTCACCGAGTAAGGTTTATTAGCATCGGATGTATTGGTATAACGCATAAGTTCTCGGTCGACGAATGTTTTCATGAATTCCATTTTCGCTGGATCGTCGATAGCAATATCGATGGAATTATAATAATGAGCTCCAGATATCTTGGACATAACCGTGGTTATGGGCGCAAATATTCGTTTGTTGGTCTGAGAGTTGTCAGCGAGAACCCCGATGATGGTATAGATTCCATTCTCCAATCGGACTTCTTTCCCAATCGGACTTTCACTCACAAAAGCGTCGAGAGCGAGTTGATGTCCGATTACTATGACTTTATTACTTTCTATCACATCCTCATCCGAGAAGAAATTCCCGTCGGCTACTGTCAGACTTTTGAGCGACTGATAAGCGGTTGTGACTCCTGCGATACTCGCATTGGTATTGTAGGACCCTGCGATGAATTGTTTACTAGCATTGACACTCGGAGATACATCTTTGACTCCTGGGATATTTTTCACAAAATCGATAAATGCATCGTCCATGAGTTTGGCAGAATTGGAACCACTCACGCCTCCGACTCTCGAACTATTCGATTGCCCTGCGGAGATGGTAATAAGATTTGCTCCCATACTATTGAATTTATCTACAACTGATGCAGTTGTTCCTTGTCCGAGTGCCATGAGGATAATAATCGCCGCAACCCCGATAATAATACCGAGCATACTCAAAGTGGAGCGGAGTTTATTGGAGACGATAGAACCAAGAGCTCCAGTGATGTGTTCGGTGAGAATCATAGAGAGAAGGAATTAGGGAATAGATACTAGGGAATAAAAATATTTGTCATTTCGACCGAAGTGGAGAAATCGCTTTTAGATCAAATCATATGGAGTAAGGCTATAAAATCTCTCATAAGAATATTATTCTAGAGCTTTTTATAATTTCTGTCTCAAAAGTATCTATTAAAAGGGATTCCTCGATTACACTCGGAATGATAAAACTTACATTTCTCATATATTTTACTAATTCACAATATTTCCATCTTTAATCAGGATATGTCTTTTGGCGAAAGCATCGACTTCGTGTTCGTGGGTTATGACGATAACCGTTTTTCCTTCATTATTTAGTTCGGTCAGGAGATTCATAATCTCTACTCAAGTTTTACTATCCAATGCTCCCGTTGGTTCGTCGGCAAGGATGATGGATGGATTGGTGACGAGTGCGCGGGCGATGGAAACACGTTGTTGTTGTCCTCCAGACATTTCATTTGGGAGATTATTTACTTTGTCGGCGAGTCCTACTTTTTTGAGAGCAGCCAAGGCTCGCTCCGTTCGTTCTTTTTTTCCAACATTCTGATAGATGAGTGGCATAATAACTTGATCTAAAGCACTGGTTCTTGGGAGGAGATTATAATTTTGAAATATAAATCCGATATTTTCTCGACGAATAAGAGCTTGGTCATCGTCCGTGAGATCTGAGATGTCACGTCCATTGAAAATGT
>JBAZVV010000070.1:0-6075 GCA_041660685.1 Candidatus Altimarinota bacterium
CGAATCGGCTTCAGTGCTGATTCCTTGGATTTTTTTGCATATCTTTCTGAGCTCGCTATCATAATATTTGTATGAATTATATAAAAATTTCCCACAGTATATAGAAATAGAGAAAATAGTATAATAATATTTGAGAAAAATAGTCCGAGAGCCTATAAGGCGATTTTCAATAGAATAACTTGATATTTTTATAAAAAAGATACACTTCAAATATAAAGTGAGATAAGTCTACTATATAAAAAAATACTATGAGAGAAGATATAAATTCTCCGAGAAAAATTACTGATATGAACGTGGACTTCTCAGAAATAGAACAGATCATCAAAGATGCTCGGGCCTATTCACTATGATCAAAATTTACAGAATGGGATATATACGAACTTGTTCGACAAAGTATGCCTCAAATTGCAGATATACAAGGCATAATTCCTATTATTGTTTCGGCAATTATTGCACGACAAGAATCTGAAGAACTCAAAGAAAGAGTAAATCTTCTCGATGAAGAGATGTCACGACTGAATTATAGAGCATTATTTATGGAGCAAGAAATAAACATATTTGAGGAAGGAAATGAAGGAGTGCTGGATGTAAAAATTGATGGAACTATTATCCATGCAAATGATCGGATGATGGAATGTTCCGGGTACTCCAAAGAGGAACTCATAGGAAAAAATATGCATATATTTAGTTCTGGAACACATATACGAGAATTCTGGAAGGACTTTTGGACTACTATTCAATCTGGGAAAATATGGCTCGGTGATATTTGTAATAAGAAAAAGGATGGAACTCTCATCTGGCTCAGTACTCTCATTATTCCAAAGTGTGATGATAATGGAAATGTGACCAGTTTCAAAGTAGTAAGGAAGGATATTATGGAATCATATGTGCTCCGAAAAAAACTCGAGGATGCTATGAATCAAAAGATTGACTATATTACAGGACTGGCAAATCATACAAAATGTCTTGGGGATTGCGAAATAGAGACAAATCGTTCACTTATTATCGTTCATGTTAATAATATATTTGAGATAAATAGTGCTTTTGGAAGAAATCGAGGAAATGAGATTATCAAAGAAATAGGACAAAAACTAAAAACTTTTGCACAGGAAAATAATGCACAGGTATATCGAATGGAATGAACGGATTTTGCTATTATTTTTACTGATCATATCACGCAGAACTTTATTCAAGAACAATGCAAAAAATTAACCGATGTTAAGATTGTTACTCATAATCAACATATAGAACTTTCCCTTGCTCTCTGAATAGCATTAGACCACTCAGATATAAATAATCTTCTCGCAAATGGGTATCTCGCTATGAATGAGTCAAAACAGACAAAACAGCCTGTAATTTTCAATCAAGAGATTCATACCATAGAAAAATCTACACATTTTTTTAAAATGCGGAATCTTATCAGAGAAGCATTCATAGAAGATCTTTTTGTTGTATTTTTCCAGGAGATTAAGGAAAATTCTTGTGCTATAAAAAAGAGTGATATCAGGAAATTTGAATGTCTTATACGTATGTACAATTCCAAAGGAAGAACTACTCTCATATCTCCAGGCGTGTTTCTTTCTGCGATTAAACAAGATGGAAAAGATAATATACTTACCAATTATGTGGTAGATAAAGTTTGTCAATTTATGTCTGAAAATAAAGGATATTTTTCCATTAACCTTACTGAAGATGATCTTATATTAGCAGATTTTTCCCAGAAAATACATGAGAAAATAAGGAGTTATTCTATTGACCCAAATCGTATTACTTTCGAAGTTCTCGAGGAAATAGAAAGTATAGAATCCAAAAATATACTTGAAAATATACAAGCGCTTAAAAGATATGCCTTTAAGATTGCTATAGATGATTTTTGATCTGGATACTCAAATTTCTCCAGAATGCTCAAATTTAAACCAGATTTTCTCAAAATAGATATGAGCTATATTCGATGAATTGATACTAATCCCGAACATAGAAGTATCGTTCGTGCTATCGTTTTACTTGCGCATGAAAATGGAATAATGGTTATAGCAGAAGGAGTGGAAACAGAAAACGAACAATTAGTTATAGAGAGCCTCTGAGTAGATTATTCTCAAGGATATCTCTTTAGTAAACCGAGTCCTGTTATATAAATTGGTCTAATGGATTCGAAAAATATCCTCTGTCTATGAGGATATTTTAAATATTACTTAACATACTCTATATATAGAGTATGAATTTTGTAACAATAAAATAATTTGACAAAATTTTATATATCACTATATATACCGCTCGTTTTACTTTATTTCACTGAAAACCGAGTTGTATTTTCACTTGATATAAGGAAATATTTTTTATTTAATACCGTCCATAATTATATATGATGCATTTATTAAACGACATGGAGACAATAGTTCGATCTAATCCACAGCGGATTGTATTACCAGAAGGTACTGAGATAAGAACACTGCGAGCTGCAGATATTGTTCTAGAAAAAGGAGCAGCAATATTATCACTTATTGGAAACGAACAAGAAATTCAGGAATTAGCAGAGAAAAATGGATTAACTCATATTTCAAAGGCTACTATTATTGACCCCGAAACAAATAGCAAAATGGGGGAATAAGCCAAATTGCTTGTTAAATTACGAGAACATAAAGAAATGACGATGGAACAAGCTTTGGTATTATCAAAGAATCCTCTCTATCTCGGATGTTTGATGATAAGCAATGGTGATGCTGATGGTGAGTTGGCAGGTGCGGACAATTTTACAGGAGATGTATTACTTCCGGCATTTCAGATAATAAAAACATTACCAAATATAGATATTATATCATGAGCAATGCTTATGTTTACAACTACACCACAGTACGGTGAGAATGGTTTATTAGTTTTTGCTGATTGTGCTGTTAATCCAAACCCTACGGCTGAACAGTTGGCGCAGATCGCAGTTTGTACAGCTGATACAGCTCGTGTTCTTTGTGGAATAGATCCGAGTGTAGCTATGCTTAGTTTCTCTACCAATGGAAGTGCCAAACATGAGATGGTAGATAAAGTAATAGAAGCTACTCGTCTTGCGAAAGAAATGAGACCCGATTTACGAATAGAGGGGGAAATGCAAGCAGATGCAGCATTGGTAGAAGAAGTGAGAATGAATAAAGCACCAGGAAGTCTTATGACGGAATCTGCCAATATATTGGTATTTCCTGACCTGCAATCTGGAAATATTGGCTACAAAATGGTAGAGCGTTTCGGATGAGCACATGCTATTGGTCCCATCCTACAAGGAATGGCTGCACCAGTAAATGATCTCTCTCGAGGTTGTTCCGTAGAAGATATCGTAAGAATGATTACTATTACTGCCATGCAATCAATCGCTCGAAAGGCTCAACAAAAATAGAAGTTCTTTATCAATATCAAAACAAGAGAGTTTGGTACATGCATATGCTAAAAAATATCTCCTGAATGAGAAACATTCAGGAGATATTTTTGTTTATGAATCTATACTGAGAATATAATTATTTCAAGCAAAGTCTATAAGTTTCTTCGGCAATTTTTCCTTCCTCATCTGTTGGGATAATGAAGACTTTTATGAGAGATTCGGGAGTACTGAGTTCTGTTTCTTTTCCACGAGTTTTCGCATTGAGCTCGGCATCATATCGTACTCCGAGAAATGCGAGCTTATCCATCACAAGTCCACGAATCACTCAGGAATTCTCGCCAACTCCCGCAGTGAAGGCTATTGCTTCGATTCCCCCGAGTGAAACAGCATAGCTCGCGATTGTTTTTGCGATGCGTTCCACATACATTTCCATTGCGAGATTTGCTTTTTCATCGCCTCCAGCAATAAAAGCATCTTCAATCTCACGAAGATCCCCTGAGGTTTCAAATATCCCCAATACTCAAGATTTTTTATTCATAATAGCATCGATTTCATCGATAGAGAATCCTTTTCGAGCGAGAAATACAAGAATCGCAGGATCGATGGAACCACACCTTGTTCCCATCATAAGTCCATCGAGAGGAGTAAATCCCATAGAGGTATCTACTGATTTTCCATTTTCTATAGCGGTAATCGAAGCACCATTTCCGATATGAGCTACTATGATTTTCTTGGCTCCAATAAGTTCGGAAACTCTCCCGGAAACGAAGTCATGAGAAATCCCATGAAATCCATATCGACGAATATGATGTTCTCTGTAGAGCGACTGAGGAAGAGCGTACATATACCGTGAAGCAGGAAGTGTGGAATGAAATGATGTATCAAAACAAGCAACTTGTGGAACTCCGGGTAGAAGGTCTTTACAAGATTGTATTCCGGTAAGATTCGCTGGATTATGGAGTGGAGCAAGATCTTTCAGTGCATCAATTTCTTGCATAGTTTTATTATCTACAATCGTACTTCCAGTGAAATATTCTCCACCATGAACCACGCGATGACCTATACCGTCCACAAAAAACTCACTTCCTAGGAGATTCTGAAGGAGAGAAAAAACTCGAGAGAGTGCATCTGAATGAGAAGCAAATACTGAATCTTCAGTAGTTTTTTGATCTCAGATTTTTATCTGAAGATTTCCAATTTCAGAACTTCCTATTCGTTCCACCAGTCACTTAGCGATAAGGTTTTTCGATGGCATATCGATGAGTTGAAATTTGAGAGAAGAAGAACCACTATTGAGAACAAAAATTCGCATAAAAGAAAAGTAATAATAAAGAAATAATGTTTTAGGAAAGAATTTTTGATGTAAATCAAAAAAATAAAAAGAGTATATAATTGAGACCCAAAGGCGTTCTTTACATACTCTTTTTCTTTCCCGAATGAATGTGACGGAAATTATAAAAAATCTTGTTAAGTTTATTTGGAGGCACCAATCGGATTTGAACCGATGACGGGAGAGCTTTGCAGGCCCTTGCAATTGACCACTCTGCCATGGTGCCAAAATTGCATTTTTTGCATATCTTACGAAACAAGTGTTTTCGAAAGAAAGCCCGTGCATTATAGAAAAAGTTTACCGAATTGCAACAAATTTTTGATTTTTCCCAACTTTTCCATACAATTCGCCCCGTTTAGAGAGTATTTTCTGTGATTTACAGACTTTCTAATCCCTAATATCTCATTCCTAATCCCTTTTTTTATGGCAAATATTGATCATACACCGAGCAAATATATGCTCAATCTTCTTCATATACTTCCTGCTTTTGCAGATGAGTCAGAGCTTCGTTTAAACTCTATCGTAGAAGTGAATTCCTCTTCTCGAAATAAGTACGAGATTATCACCGAATCTGGACAACTAAAACTTGACCGAGTTGGATATAGTTCTATGATGTATCCATTCACCTATGGAGCGATCCCTTGTACTTGGGATGAGGACGGAGATCCTCTCGATATCGAGATCGTCAATGTCGATGAACCACTCGTACCGGGTTCTCTCGTGGAGGCTCGAATCATCGGGATTATGAAGTTCGTGGATGGTGGGGAAGTGGACGACAAAGTTATCGCCGTGCTTGCCGACGATAAGCGTCAGGATCACATCACGAGCTATGAACAACTCGGAGCTCATTGGGAAAAAGAAACTTCTCATTACTGGGAATATTACAAACACTTGAAGAAACCAGGAACTGGGAATGTTGTCGGATTCTATGGAGTCGAAGAAGCCGTGAAGATTATTAAAGAGTGTGAAGCTCGATATAAAGAAGTGTATCTTCCAAAATTCGAGGCGTAATCCCAAAGAAAGGCGAACATCTCGCCTTTCTTTTTGTTTTTTCGGGGAAATTTGTATACTGTGTTGTAACAAATTACTATTTAGGTTCGTATATAAAGACAGTTGAAAAAGATTACAAATTTGCTTAAGATTTATTTTTTTAAATTTTGTATTATGAAAAATTTATCAGAATTAAATTCAAAATGGTATTGGAGATTTATAAAAGTTATATATATAACTTTATTTTTAATAATACTAATTTGATGAATAGTAGAGATTGTAGACATACAATGGCAACATAAAATAGATACAAATAATACAAAAGTAATTTGTTATTCACCAGATGATAGACAATTTTTATTTCCAGAAAAATATAAAATATTTTCTTTAA
>JBAZVV010000071.1:0-5963 GCA_041660685.1 Candidatus Altimarinota bacterium
TGGAGAGAGTAGTTTTGAATCTAAAAACCACCAAATTTTGTCTATTAAGCCAAGTAAAACTCCATCGATGACTCAGTAAAGAAAGAAGACTCAGTTTAGCACTGAGTCTTCTTTGGAAGGATTAACCAGCCACACAATTTTGTCTATTAAGCCATTTCTATTGTAATGCTTCGAAAACTTCTCCAGCGATTTTGATAGAAGGAGTGAGAGTTTTTGATCCGATTGCCCATTTTGCTGGACAAGCAGTTCCTGGATGTTCTCGCATAAACTGGAGTGCTTCGATTTTTCGGATGAGTTCGGCACTATTTCGTCCGAGTGGACCAGAAGTTACTTCAATCGCACGAACGATTCCATCTGGATCGATGACGAAAGTTCCACGTCCAGCAATTCCACTATTGAAATCGAGGATATTATACATAGAAGCTACTTCTCCATTATGATCAGCGAGCATAACATAAGGAAAACCCTCCATAAGCTTTTCATGTTTTACCCATGCTCGGTGAGAGAAGTGAGTATCGGTAGAAGCAGCAAGAACTGTTACCCCGAGTGCATCGAATCGACTCTTTGCGTCCGCCATATCCTTGAGTTCGGTTGGACACACGAAAGTAAAATCCGCTGGATAATAGAAAAGAACAGACCATTTTCCTCCAAGAGATTCGAGGGAAACGCGTGTTTCATCGTCCTTGATAGGGTCATATGCTGGAAGATCGAAACCAGGAGCTGGCTCATCGATTTTCACGAACATAATTTCTTCGAAATCGCATGAATGTGACATAATTGGAAAAGTGAAAAAGTAGAAAGTCCTGAGAAGTTATTACTACATTTTTTATGTATCTTTTGAAAAAAGAATGTAATTTTCCTAAAACAGGAACGCATTATGATACGAATTGTTCGGATTTTTGCAAGGAAATTTTGAAAAATGAAATATTTTTCTATAATAGGAAAAATATTTTTTATCTAAAATGTATTTATGAACACTCTTGAAATAAAAACACCAGCAGTTTTGATAGAAAACCTCAGTAAATATCTGGATGGAAAACAGGTGCTTTTTGATGTAAATCTGTCGATTTCTATAGGAGAAGTATTTGGATTTCTTGGGCCAAATGGAGCTGGGAAGACAACTACTATGAAGGCTATTCTGGGGCTTATCCGACCAGATGAAGGAACTATCAGTATCCTCGGTGATACAACTCTTTCCAACGAAACCAAAGAGAAAATCGGATTTATGCCAGAAAATACGTATCTCTATAAATACCTCACAGGACGAGAATTTCTCCGTTTTAACGGGAAGTTCTTTCAGATATCCGATACAGAACTCGAAGAACGCATCGAGGAAATCCTCCATAAAGTGGGACTTGATACGGCAGGTGATAAACTTCTTGCTAAGTATTCAAAGGGAATGCTGCAAAGAATCGGACTCGGACAAGCGATTATCAACAATCCTTCCATCGTATTTCTCGATGAGCCAATGAGTGGACTCGACCCTATCGGTCGAAAGATGGTAAAAGACCTCATTCTTGAACTCAAATCACAGGGGACAACAGTGTTTTTTAATACCCACATCCTCTCGGATGTAGAATCCATCTGTGATGCTTTTGCTATTATCCACCAAGGACACCTCGTGGCGAGTGAAAAAGTGAAAGATCTCAAAGAACCACTCGAAGAATATTTCATACAAAAGATAGAAGAAAATACGGAAGGACATTTGGAAATACGATAGTTTTTACTCGTATAATAAGCTTGATATATGTTTCCAAAGAATAAGAAGATTGGAATTGATCTTGATGAAACTATTGCTTCTGTATTTGAAGCAGTTCTTGAATATACAAAAACACTTCATCCCCGTCTTTCTCATGTATGTTTCGAGGATCTTACTCATCATGATTGGTGGAAAATAGATATGTTCGAATTCTCGAGAGATGAGGCATTAGAATGCTGGAGAACATTTGATAAAGAAAATATTCTTGATAAAAAAATATCTCCTGTTTTTTTGAGTCAGGAGGGAGTTCATCTTTTAATATCTCAAGGATATAGTCTCTATGGTATTACCGGAAGATCCGAATCAAGTCGGAGAGAGGCAACTGAGATCTGGATTGATTGTCATTTCCCAGATATTTTTACAAGTATTACTTATACAAACCATACTGAACTGGATAAGAGGATTGAAAAATCTGAAGTATGTAAACGTCTTTGAATAGAACTGATGATTGAAGATAATCTGGATTTCGCTCTGGAGCTTGCGGAAAATGGGATAAAAAGTTATGTGCTGGAACAACCTTGGAATCGAACAAGAACAGAACAACACGAAAAAGTAAAAAGAGTTGCCAATTGGCAAGAAATTATTAAAGATTTTCAAAAAACATATGTCTAAAATCCTCGTATGACTCTCAGGCGGAGTAGATTCTGCTGTTGTGGCCTATCTTCTGCGTGAAGCTGGGTATGAAGTGTCGTGTGGTTTTATGATCAACTATATCTCAGATACGGAAGATTGCCCAACACTTGTCGATATAGAAGAAGCGAGAAAAGTAGCTGAATATCTCTGACTTCCATTTCATACTTTTGATTTTCGAGAAGAGTACGAGAAACGGATTGTGAACTACATTTATGAAGGATACCAGAAATGACTCACTCCTAATCCCGATATTCTCTGCAATAATCTTGTGAAATTTGACTGTTTCCTACAGGAAGCGTTGGAGTATGGTTTCGATAAGATTGCCACCGGACATTATGCGAGGATAGAAGAAAAGCCCTCACCCCAACCCTCTCTCAAAGGGCGAGGGAGCTATTTCCATCTTCTTAAATGAGTGGATCCGAAGAAAGACCAAACGTATTTTTTGTCTCGATTGAATCAATTTCAGCTTTCCCATGCACTTTTCCCGATTGGATACTTAGAAAAATCGGAAGTGCGAGAGATTGCTCGAAAGGCAGGACTTCCGAATGCAGAAAGGAAAGATAGTCAGGGGCTTTGTTTCATCGGGAAGGTTAGCATGAAAGAATTTCTCGAGAAACGACTGCCAAAGAAGATAGGGAATATCCTCGATATTCGTGGAAATATCCTTGGAACGCACGAAGGAGCTTTCAGTTATACGATTGGTCAGCGAAAGGGAATTCAAGTGGGCGGAGGTCCGGCACTTTTTGTGATTGCAAAAAATATTGCAAATAATACGATTACAGTCGGAATCGAGGCAGAATTGGAACTCTATTCACACGAACTTACCGCGATAGATTGTCATTGGATTGGGGAAAATCGTGAGTTTCCATTCCAAGCTCGAGCCAAGATTCGCTATCGTCAGGACGATCAAGACATTGAGTGTGTCAAAGATGGCGAAAATCGCGTGAGAATCGTATTTAAATCCCCACAACGTGCGATTACGAGTGGACAGATGATTGTTATCTATGATGGAGAGGAGCTTATCGCAAGCGGGATTATTGAATAGATGAAAATAATTTTCTCTATTTTCATATACTCCATTCATATTAAAGATTTTACTTAAAAATATCTTCATAATACATAACTCTATTTTATGTCAGAATTCAAAGAATTTCTCCTTCCTCCTCAGCAACTTACGAGACAGAGAACTCTTAGTGAACCAGTAACTTTATATAATGAACATAATTATCAGTGATTTGAAGCTTGTGAAACGACGTTATATAGTTGCATGAGACATATGGAAGAAGCATTAAAATCACTTTGAATTTCTTTCTCTCTAGATGAGATACGTTCCATACGAACCGCAGCTGCACTTATTGATTCATTTACAAAGATTTGAATCACCGGGTTTGATCCCACTTATTGATTTAATTGAGATAACGATACTCAATCTGCTCGATTTTCCAATAATATTCTGAGGGAAGGTCAGTCAGCACTTAATGTTTTTTATAAACAATGACATTCTCGTGAGTGGAGATTATGATTTGCCAATGCAACATATCTAAGAGAAAGTCAGATAGGAAATTTGCCTGATAATATGGGACTCCCCGATGAAACAATCATGAGAAAAATATACAAAAATTCGACTATTGCTGATTTTACCAGACGGAGTGAATGATATAATGCCCAGTATATTAGGATGGATAAAGAAGATGGTAATCCGTCAGCCTTTTTCTGGCATAAGAGAGAATTTGAACATCCAAACGATGATAGCATCCAAATTCGAATCGGTATGAGTGCCAAGGGTCTTTCGTACGAGCAACAAGAGGAGCTCCTGAAGATATATAAACTTGCAGATGTATTACGGAAAGAATATCCCAAAGATGTTCACTATTCTCGTGTATCGTATAGTGTTGTTATCGAAAGGATTCAAGAAGAAGTACAGGCATTATTGCAACCTTCTAATAGGAACAAGATGGAAGCAAGAACCTCTCTGCAATGGATACAGATGATATTAAAAATTGCAAAGGATATCATAGAAAATAGCCCACCTCCTCTCACTATCGTTTCGGATAACGGACAATTAGAACACGTGAGCTCTGCCTATAGTGCTATGGTTGGATACAGAGTATCTGAGATTATCGAACCAGGATTTTTCGATAGGCTTTATTTGAACATAGAATGAAGGTTATTAAAAGAAGCACTTGAATACTATGAAAAGACTGGACGATACCCAGAAGGAACCACCTTTCATGCAACACGAGGAGATATATTTTCATCTCTGGAAGCGAGATTATTTCCAGCTTCAAAAATATCATGAACGATTGAGATATTGCCAAATCCTCATATTATTCCTGTTGGTGGAACGATTCGTCTGAATTCTGCACGTCCTTGCGTCTCTTGACATAGAATCTAGAAAAAATATTTGACTTATAATAGGTTCTGTATATAGTACAAAAACTTCAACTAATTAGGGAGTAGGATCATGAGTATACTCATTGATTTTCTCCTGATAGTGTTGGAAGAAAAAATAATAATTGGAATTGTTTTTTGTGGTTATGCCACAAAGGATAATTCTAAGAAAGTCTGTGAAAGAGGAGAACGTAAAAAATCTCCTAAAGACCGTCGACTGCTCTTAAATGGGCTTGGTACGGGCTTTGGTTAGCGTCGCTCATCAAATAAATCTTTCACAGAAATTAAGGACGCCCGAGGGCGTCCTTTTTTGTCTTATAAATTTTATTTTTCAGATTTTTATATATTGATACTTCTTTTTCTTATGATCTATCTCATTTCTATAAGTAGAAGTATTTGCTTTTTTATATAATTTAGTTATAAATATAATGAATATTCACATTTACTTATAATTATAACAATGAAAACGAAACTAAATATCCCAACACTTATCCTTTCTGCAGGCTTAGTAACAGGAAACGCATTTGCCACTTCAGAAGGATTACGTCAACCGATAGAAGATACGAAAACCAATACTTTTTTGGTGCTTTCCGGGAAAGATAATATGAACCAGCTGAAAGAAGAAATCAAGAAAAATATTAGCATATATCGTGTTCAGAATGGTGATACTATTGCGGCTATTGCGGCACGTTCTGGTATAAGTATAGATGAACTTGTTAATCTCAATGCATTTCTTGATAAACCCCTCATACATCGATGAAAGAGCGGTAATAATATCTTGATAAAATCCTGACAGATTATTCTCATCCCGAAGGATAGGGAACTTTTTCGAAAGCATATCGATCGAATAGCAGAATATGCGAGCGTGGGGAAGTTGAATCAAAAAGTATTGGATGGGAAAATCGATGAGATTGATATGGTACCAATCTTTGCATCATCCGTTCAATCCATCGGTCTTCCGAATTGTCTTTCTGGTTTTATCGAAGCTCAACAGATGTCTTATGATCCAAATCTGCCCCGTATCGTTGATAGATCTCGAGAGCGACAAGTAACGTGTGCAAATGCTATGCGTACACTTATGGCTCAATGTATGAATATTTCTGACTTATCTCTCAAAGAACAAGCATTTCAGCGAAAACAGAATGTCGATGCATGGATGCTCCCAACAGAACTCATGAAT
>JBAZVV010000072.1:0-5936 GCA_041660685.1 Candidatus Altimarinota bacterium
GACCTTATCACCCAAGCCTCTGATACAGAAGGATGGAATGTAAATCTTGCAGAAATCTCCCGTATCTGGGAAGGTGGATGTATTATTCGTGCTGAGATTCTTTCTTTTCTTCATCAGGCATTTCTCGATGCTCCAGCAGGAGTCTCTCACCTTTTCGCCATTCCTGAAGTGATGAATGCTTTTCAATCAACTATATCCGATTGGCATAAAGTTACGAGTATCATAATCGAGCATGGAATTGCCGTGCCAACTATTACGAGTTCTCTCTCTTATTTTGAATCTATTACGGATGATAAACATCCTGCCAATTATCTCCAGGGGCTCCGAGATTTCTTCGGTGCTCATACCTACGAACGGACAGACCGAGAAGGAACATTTCATACACAATGGAGTGAATAATGTTTTCTCTCTAAGAATAAATAAACAAACCGCGAGAATTCTCGCGGTTTGTTTATTTATTCTACTATTCCAAATCTGTCACAATGATACAGTCTTTATTTATAAGTAAATACTTTGCTGGACATTGTTCTGCTCAAATATTTTCATCGAGAAATTTCTCGTAAGCTTCTCACTTCCCTTCTCCGATAAAAAATATAAATACTGTAGATATATTCTGAATATACGGAATCGATACAGAGATACGATCAGACGGTGGTTTTGGAGAATTATGAATGAGAATAAATCCATTGCTTACATCCTGTAATCCTGGATGATGAGGAAATAATGATGCAATATGCCCATCTGGACCAGATCC
This sequence comes from Candidatus Altimarinota bacterium, assembly GCA_041660685.1. Taxonomy (GTDB): domain Bacteria; phylum Patescibacteriota; class Gracilibacteria; order BD1-5; family UBA2023; genus UBA1545. Next base: position 755 of record JBAZVV010000072.1, read on the forward strand.
AAAAAGTCCGATATCTATGATAGGAACTCGTGTTGTATAATTCTTTTCCAAACCTTCTTTATCTGTCTGAACTGCAAATATTTGCTCTGTTTGTATGAGATGTTTTTCCAAAAGCGGGGCGAAAAGTATTTCAGAAATAATACGATAATTACTCTCTGGATGAGAAAGAGGAACAAGTCGCTCGTCCAAAAAAGCAAATCGAATTTTTTGTTGAATGGATGGAGGAATAGAAGGAAAATAATCTCTCAGAGCTTCATAAAATGATAGGAGAGATGTTCATCCAGAAAGCCCAATAGCTATAAACTCTTGATTTGCAAGCGAATATAATCGTTCTAAAAACAGGGAAAGAGTTGATTGAATGAGTTTCTCTTTTTCAAGAGAGAAAAGTGTTTGCATAGATATTTTATATATTAAAAGAACTTTTCAGCATAAGAATATATTATCAAAAATATTCTATTATTCATACCATTCTCTTCCATCCATAGCCAAGAGATAATCTGCCGCATCTGGACCATGAGTTCCTTTCTCATAAGGGTGAAGTATCGGACAATTTTCTTTACAATGTACGAGATGATCAACAATTTTCCAAGATTCTTCAATCATATCCCATCTCGTAAAGAGTGTATGATCTCCAAGAAGGAGATCTGAAAGAATGCGCTCATATGCCTCTGGACTTTCTGTTGTCTGAATAAACTCTGACCAAACCGCTCGAGTATTTTTCGTTTCTCCGTATTCTTTAACATTAAAACCAACAGAGATTCCTTCATATGGGGATATCTCAAATATGATGCGATTTCGATCAAGTTCATCTTGTTCATTATAGAGTATGGATGCATTCTTTCGAAATTCAATAACTACTTTTGTTTTCTTTTCAGCGAGAGCTTTCCCAGTTCGTAGGTAAATAGGTACACCCTTGAGTCTCCAATTATGAACTTCGAGACGTAGTGCAGCGAATGTCTCCGTTCGAGAAGTTTCTGGTATTCATAATTCATTTCGATATCCTGCATACTGTCCAAAAACGACATGAGCTGGAAGATCTTTTTCCAATCGAAGAGAATGAATCACTTTTATTTTTTCATCATGAATAGCAGTACTTGTGAGAGAATGTGGTGGTTCCATAGTAACAAGAGCAAGTACTTGAAAGAGATGATTTTGCACCATATCACGAAGAGCTCCCGCATGATCATAATAAGCTCCTCTATTCTCTACGCCAAGTGATTCAGTGGCAGTAATTTGAATATTATCGATATAGTGATTATTCCAAAGGGGTTCAAAAAGAGCATTTGCAAAACGAAAAGCGAGGATATTTTGAATCGTTTCTTTCCCGACATAATGATCGATTCGAAAAATCTGATCCTCTGAAAAAGTTTGTGTTACAAAATCATTCAATTTTTTCGCACTTTCCAGATCTGATCCAAACGGTTTTTCAAAGGCCACTCGAGAAAAAGGGGTATGTACTCATGCGTTAGCAATACCAGCCACAATTGGCTCAAAGAGTTCTGGAGGTGTAGAAAGATAAAAAACGATATTCTTCTCTGGATACATACGAGTAAATTGTGAAAGTGGTTCGTATCCATTTGGGTCATTGATAGGTAAATCAAGATAATCAATCTTACTAAAAAAATCATCCCTATCATCAAGAGATTCTGTTTTAAGAATAGCCTCTTTCTGTAAATAGGCACGAAATTCTATAGAACTGAGAGGTTTTCTTCCAATCGCTAAAATAGAGACATTCTCCAATGCTTGCTTGTTATAGAGAGAGAAAAGTGCTGGTATAAGTTTTCTTTTTGCTAAATCACCAGTAGCACCAAAGATCACAAAAAGGCTATGGGGTAATATCTTGGACATAGATAAATCTTGATAAGAGATAAAAGACTTTATAGAAAGTATATCCTTTTTATTATTTTGTAAATAGGTTTATAAAATAATTGAAAAACAAGCTGTCTTTTTGAAATTCTCCAAATCTCCGAGACTTATAATAGAAACTTTTTTATCAGTACGAGCCTGTGAAAATATCTGTAAAATATTCTCCAATATTTCAGATAGAAAGGTTATTATATGACATATATACGAGATGTGTTATCGGCTGAATATATTTCCTATGAACCATTTTTATAAGATATTACGCATAGATGCTATATTGAAAGCGTAATCCATTTTCAATGAACCAAGTATTCCGAGATATCCAGTTTCCCCTTCTATATCTATCTTTTTCACAACCATCGTACAACTTTCCAGATCTGGGAAAATATTTTCTTCCCCGATAAAAACTGCTACTTTTTCCTGGATATCCAACCCTTCCAATAGATCGATAAAATGATGTTTATTCTCCAGAACTTTAATAATCTTATAAACATCACTTCCTATCGTTAGGGTATTTTTTTCGAGAAAATTCGAGATTCAGAGATAATAATTCGCTCCAAGCGATGGAATACATGCGAAGGTAATCTCATTGGTTATCTTCATAAGTCGCGAAACGAGAAGATAGAGAGTGTCATCGATTCGAGAATCTATTGCTCGTTCCACTACTGCTTGTTCTGCCTCTAGAAATACCCCCGGCATCTGCTCCATAAGATAATCCACAAACACTCGCAGTCCTCTGGTAGTCGGAAGTCGTCCCGCAGAATTATAAGGCTGGAAAATAAGCCCCATCTTCTCCAAAGCCGCCATATCATTACGAATAGTAGCGCTGGAAACTTGGAGATCATATTTTTTCAGAAGAGATTTTGAGCCAGTAATCTCTCCCGTTTGTATATATTCTTCGATAATAAGCTTCAGAATCTGAACTTTTCGAGTGTCGATTTTTTTCATAAAATTGTACAGAAAATAAAAGATAGAGAGAGTATATACAAAAGAAAGAAACTCACAAAAAAAACTACCAAAGAAAATCTCTCTTGATTGAGTAAAACCTATTATTCCGGTCAATTGGCAACATCTGATGTTACAAGTTTTCGCTCATAATTATACCAAACAAACAGATATTGTAAGTTTCATATCAGGAAAGTATATGAAATGAATCTCTTTATACAACAACATTTTTTATCTCATTATTAGGTACTATTTTCTTTCGAGAAATCTTTGTTTGACTTCTCCACGAAAGCCCCATAAAGGCAAGCCTCTGTATTCGCCTGGAAAAAGGAAATATAATTCGATGTAGATACGGAATTACAAAAAGATTTGAAAAGAGATATTTAAATCTTATACTCCATGTGCAATATACACTACTAAAAATAGTATATATAAAACAAGACGAATAAGTGATCGATTGTATCTCCAAAAACAAGGATAAATCATATACTTCAGACAAGGAGCAAGAAATGGAAAAATTGATTTTTATCTCTCAAACTCATCTCTATGAAAGGAATAATTCTTGCGGGTGGAAGTGGCACACGACTCTACCCTATTACAATGGCGATAAGCAAACAACTTATGCCCATTTATGATAAACCGATGATTTATTATCCTATTTCTACACTCATTTCTGCGGGCATTCGAGAAATTCTCATCATCTCAACACCGTACGATTTGCCTCGCTTTCAGAACCTTCTCGGGGATGGAAGTGAATTTGGATGTCGTTTCGAATACTGCGAACAAGCTGAAGCAAATGGGCTCGCCCAAGCTTTTGTTCTCGGAGCAGAATTCATTGGAACCGACAAGGTCTGTCTCGTACTCGGGGACAATATATTCTACGGAGCCAACCTCGAAAGCATCCTCCAGGCAAGTACCGATGTGGTCGGGGGAATCGTCTTCGCTTACCATGTAAATGATCCCGAACGATACGGAGTTGTGGAATTCGATGCCAATAAAAAAGCCCTGTCCATAGAAGAAAAACCAGAGAATCCAAAATCTGATTATGCCGTTCCAGGGATTTATTTTTTCGATAATTCGGTCATAGAAATAGCGAAAAATATCAAACCCAGTGCACGAGGAGAGTACGAGATAACCGATGTAAACAAACACTATCTCGAAAATGGAAAACTTCAAGTACAGATCATGGATCGTGGAACTGCCTGGCTCGATACGGGAACATTCGATTCTATGATGCAAGCGAGTCAATTCATACAAGTTATAGAAGAGCGTCAAGGACTCAAAATTGGATGTATCGAAGAGGTAGCTTTCCAACAAGGTTTTCTCTCCAGAGAATGACTCGAAGTACGTGCACGAAAACAACTCAAAAGTGGATACGGACAATACCTTCTTAATCTCCTCAAATAATATGGCTCTCAATTTCAGAGAAACCGATATCAAAGATTGTTTCGTTATCGAGCCACAAGTTTTCGGAGATGACCGAGGATTTTTCATGGAAACCTACAGCGAACGAGATTTCCTTGCTCAAGGAATCGATATCCATTTCGTGCAAGATAATCACTCGAAATCCAAAAAGTGAGTATTTCGCGGTTTTCATTTCCAGACAGAGAATACCCAAACCAAACTCGTACGAGTGATAGCTGGAAGTGTGCTCGATTTCGCCATCGATATACGTAAAGATTCTCCAACTTATGGGAAATATGTCATGGTGGAACTTTCTGGGAAGAATAAACGACAACTTCTTGTTCCAAAAGGTTTTGCTCACGGATTTCTCACTCTCGAGGACGATACAGAATTTGTCTACAAATGTGATGATTTCTATAATCCACAAGCAGATGGTGGTATACTTTATACCGATTCAGGACTCTGAATTGATTGGGAAAAGATTCAGAGAGAATTTAGGCTCAGAGTAGAAGAATTATTAGTATCAGAAAAAGACAAGAAACACCCAACTCTTGCGGAGTTTCATGCATATAATCCATTCTAATTATGAAGAAAATACTTCTCACAGGAGCCGATGGTATGCTCGCGCACGATTTTATACAATCTCAAAAGTGAGAATTTGAAATCATCCCCTATAATAAATCCTCTCTTGATATTACCAATATCGCTCAGATAGAGCAGCGAGTAAGAGAATCTCAAGCAGATATCATCCTTAATTGTGCTGCATATACTGCTGTAGATGAAGCCGAAGATAATGGAAAGCAACTGAATACTCGTATAAATACACTCGGTGTTTCCTATCTTGCAAAGATTGCAGCTCAGTATAATATAGATCTCATAACTCTTTCAACCGATTATGTTTTCAATGGAACCAAAGAGGATGGGTACGATGAATGAGATACAAAAAATCCACTTAACAACTACGGACTTG
>JBAZVV010000073.1:0-5668 GCA_041660685.1 Candidatus Altimarinota bacterium
GTTATAAGTGCGAGTCGTGAGTAGAGATTTTTCATAGTGGGTAATGGTAAGAGACTATTTTTCATATAGTGTAATTATCGTGATAATAATGGGAATATTATCCTGCTTCATCGACTCAGAGGAGAAAGATTCAGTGTATAATAATATATGTCTTTTATATAAATATTCTAGTAACCAATTGCAAACCATCGAGCTGATGTCGAATAAGCAAGACCATTGACTGATCCATATTGAAACGTAAAATTGGAAGCAGTTATTGCTGTAACTGGAACATAAGTTGGCGTAACCCCAGTATTAACGGTATTTGCAACGGTATTGATAACATTCAATGTTGCTGTGAATGGGATAGGGAATGTTACGACATATGATGCAGTATGTGACATAGTGGCTGTATATGTTCCCCATTGCAAAATAAGCCCACCGGGTAATTTCTGGTACCCATTTGCAGACAGTAAATTAGGAAATACTGCTGCTGTTGTTTGTGTCGTCCCATCAGGAAATTTGAATCCTCAGGAAGTAGATTCAACTATTCCTGCGACAGAAAGCTTTTGTCCGGGAGTTGTTGTTCCAATTCCGACATTTCCACTTGGATCAATACTCATTGCTGTATTTGTGATACCTCCTGCATAATTATTCGACGTCCCAAAATTTAAATATGTCCCTCCACTAGTATTTTTTACCCCGATTCTTGCGGTAGGATTAGCATTGCTTGTGTAGAGAAAATCAATAGCCTGATAATAATTCGCCGCATAGGGTGATGAGAGAGAGAAAGTTCATCTGGTAGTTCATAAAAAACTTGCAATCTGAGCACCATCCTCTATATGAAGTTTGGTTAGTGGGCTCGTCGTTCCAATCCCCACATTTCCTCCTGTATACGAAATACCTCAAATAACATTAGACCATAAGGCTATATTTCCTATGCGAGTATTCAGATCGTTTACATTTCCTATGAGATTATTCCAGAGGGTTGCCGAAACCGAGTCTCCTGCTGTGACATTTGTCATAGAAGTCCAAGCGGCAGATACTATAAAATAACCAGTAATAAGAGTCAGGGAAGTTATAAGTGCGAGTCGTGAGTAGAGATTTTTCATAGTGGGTAATGGTAAGAGACTATTTTTCATATAGTGTAATTATCGTGATAATAATGGGAATATTATCCTGCTTCATCGACTCAGAGGAGAAAAAAGGGGTACATATATGATTTAAACTTATTAAAGATTTCCAGCCTGTTCATATCATACAAATGTCGGTAATGTCCGTACTCATGTAAGATTGAATTGTTGAAGTGTTATTCAAAATCCAGCATAGTACCAACCTCCAGTTGGCACCATTTTGAGAACCAAATATCCATCGGTACTTCTATATTGTGTTAATGTTATTCCTGTATCAATATCCTTACAGGAAGCATTAATAATAGAGTCCGAAGCCGCATATAAATAGCCTACGCATTCTGAATTCACTGGAAGTCAAGGAGTATATTGATATCCATATACGGTAAATCGATACATAGCAGAATTATTCGTTCTCCAGCTTGTTTTTATATGCAAAGGAGTAGCTCTTATTGTACCGAGAGGATCTGTCCATGTAAAAATATTTCTCACTTCTCTTCCTCCAGCAGAAGCAATTGGTCCATTAACATCCAGCTTCACTACAGGGGTTGTTGTCCCGATTCCTACGTTACCAGCATTTGTTTGTGTCATGACTGGATAATATGGTCAAGCAGTTGAATCATCCCCATAGTAAGTAGTCAAATTTTCACTATTTAAGCTAAAATGCCACGCAAAAAGTGGATTGGTAGCATCTGTTTCATAGAGACGAAGTTGTGAACTAGTACCTCGAAAAACCACTGGTCCATTTACATCTAATTTCATCGTTGGAGTAGTAGTACCAATTCCGACATTTCCAGTAGATTTGACTGTTAAAAATGTATTCCCAGCTCCTCCAGCACGAATATTTACACTACTAGAATCTCGTCCAAGATACAGATCATTTGTTAAAACACTACTGTCATAATAGAGAGCATTATCGAAACTTGCATCATTTTTCACGAATTGGAGACCACCTTGGAGTTGACTAATGCGAATACTACCATTAACATCCAATTTCACTCAAGGACTTGGCGTCCCAATTCCCACATTTCCTCCAGTATATGCAATACCTCCAGTAACACTTGACCAAAGAGAAGTTCCTCCGACACGGCTATTGAGATCATTCACATCACTCACCAGTGTATTCCAGAGACTTGCAGAGAGCGGGTCACCAGTGGCAACATTTGAGAGAGGAGTCCAAGCAGCCGACACGATGATATATCCAGTAACCAAGATAAAGGAAGTTATAAGTGCGAGTCGTGAGTAGAGATTTTTCATAGTGGGTAAAAATTAGAGGTTATTTAATAGATTGTAATTTCAGTTGGTCACAGTATGTAACCAACTTGTCATTGCGAGGTGAAACCGAAGCAATCCAGGTTAATGTTCCTTTTTATTAAGTAGTCGCTCCGCGATTATTTTCACCTGGACTGCGTACCTCTTGAGGGTGTCGCTTCGCATACGCTCGCAATGACTACGGTTTATTCACATATAGATTCATATAAATCTTTCCACTCAGGATTTTTTGATTCGATAAGTTTTTTCTTTTTTATCCTATTGGTGCCTTTGAGTGCTTTTTCACGTTCGATAGCATCATAGATATTTTCAAATTGTTCATAGTATACGAGCATATGAATATTATACTTTTTCGTAAATCCTTCAACGATTTCATTTTTGTGTTCCCAAATTCTCTTTAGAAGATTGCTCGTCACTCAGATATAGAGAGTCCCATTTCTTTTATTTGTGAGAATATATGTATATCAGAACTTATCCATAAATATGAAATTATTTAACCTGGACTGCTTCGCATACGCTCGCAATGACTATGATATGAGAAATAACGGAAATATTATACATAAACAGACATTGTTTTCAACAAGAAAGACTCTTTCTCTAGTAAAACACACAGCCACTTCCAAACAACGCTCCGAAGAAACACCCATTTGTTATAGGGATAATAACGGCATTTTCTCGTACCACTTCAAATTGTTTATACCGATAATCCTTGTCTCGATCTATGATGATATCTGTCCCGAGATACTTGATAATCCCATTGCTCGATTCATCCAATGGTACGATGTAGACACCTGTACCATACTCATTTTCCATAGTCATTTTGTATTTCAGAAAATCCACTCAACTATTGGTCAGATTTCCAGAAAAAGAGAGAAAAATCGCATAATCTTTATTTTTGATATCAAACACTTTAGCTCCCGTTTTGGTTCCAGAGAGGCTCAAATCTGGCATGATCCAACCGATACCACCAGTCGAGAATGAAACAGTACTTCCAGTGATGACTCGCAATTCCTTCGTACTCTCAAATATCGCTCGATCAAACTCGAGTATCTTGATACTATAGGGATTATCTATATCGAGTCGTAAGTATCCTGTTTGTGTCCTATCTGCAGTGATAACTGTCGGAGTAGTATTAAATGGATTTGCTGCGATATACTTTCGAATAGAGGTATTCATAGAAAAAGCATTGTACCAAGATGTATTTTTCTTCACATATCCATAGATAATCTTTCGTGCGAGGTCATCATCATCCGACTGCCCGTCTGGATAGAGAAAAGTTCCTGTGGAAGAAGTTTGAAAATTGTCAGAATTGCGATCTAGATCCAGATTGGAAAATGTTCCTGTAGCCGTAAATGAGATATAAGTTCCAGAACCATCAGAGAATGTTCCCGTACGAGATCCTGTACCATTCAGAGGGAGGAGAGAAATAATCGATCCGAGATAGCTGCCCGTTGCAAAAACAGTTCCTCCTGAGTTATAGGAAAGAAGGAGATTTCCATCAATAGTCGATCCAGAACAGACAAAATTAGTATTTTTGAAAAATGGAATAGTAGCTACGGTTGCGGTAGTACCACCAGCAAGTGTACCACTCAGTGTAACACTTGTAGGACAAAGTACAGTATTAATAATACCGCTTCCATTCGTATTCACGAACATATCATACCCACTGGCAAGATCTGCCTTTTCTGTAATATTGGAATGAAGCTTCATATCATAGCTTTGGATATCGAAATTTTCCATGAGACTGTCAATCTTGAGAGTGATTATGTATCCGATAATAACCGCGAAAAAACTAATCATCATCGCATAGATGAAGACATTTCCTCGGTGAGAGATACAATTTCGTTGCAACATATTTTAAAAATCAAGGGTAAATAGCAATACCGTAACATCTGGCTCTATACCAGTTCTCTGTCTGCTGACAAGATTCTCATAAAAAGGAGTTTCCACTTGGAAAGTATATTCAAGAAGTTTCCCTCCATTGTAGGGAGTGATAGAGAAATCGGTGACAGAAAGATCTGAAAAAAGTCCCTCGTTGGAAAAATCAGTCGTATACACACTTCCTGTGGAAGCAAGTATGAAAGAGATCTGTGAGGCGGTCAGTTTCTGATATGCTATCACTTTTTTACCATATATATTTTTATTCGCAGGAGGATCCAGTTGAAATACCGTATTTCCACTCTTCTGTTCTACGACACCGATGAGTACTCCAGCACTCTTGTCTGGACGAACCAAAAGTCCGACATTATACACTCCTGATCCACCAACGATAACACTTCCGCTCGAATAGAGTTTATTGAAATTATTCATCGTTCCTATGAAATCAGTCAGATTCGTATAGACACGAGTGACTTGCTTGGACTGAACTATATCATTTTGAAGAGTCGTGAGAAACCCGAAAATACCCCCCATAATCATAACCGATATAGTAATAGCCACCACTATCTCTGGGAGCGTAAAACCCCGCTTGAATGTTAGAACATTTTTTTTCATTTTTTTTTCGGATAATTTTAGATATACTTGTTGTGAATTATATAAGGGACAACTATCAAAAATGGAAGATGGGGCTAAGAATGAAATTCCCTATTCCCCACAAACTGTTTCCTATTCCCTACCTTCTATTCCCTAGTATATCTATTATGTACCATTTTTCAAAATCAAAAAAAGGAGAAACTCTGGTCTCCATAATCGTATGAGTAGCCATCCTTGCTATTGCTATGGGGGGAGTGACGATGATACTCCTTCAGAATCGTACTATCGAGGAAGATTATGATAAAAAAAATGCCATATCTCTCTTGCAGTCCAATGCAGAAAATATCGTGAGAGAAACGGATACGAGCAGTCTCTCTGAAAAAGATATATTTTTCCTCTATAAAGATCCAAATTTACTAACTTTTCAGATCTTCACCGGTAGTACTAATGAACTCTATAAATATATCAATGAAAATGGGGATATCATCACCAATACTGGTTCCTATGCAGGAACGATTTATACCCGTGTTTTTTCCGTCGAACGAGGAGATTCTTCCATAGGGAAACCGAGACAAATAATCAAGGGAGTTATCAAAGAGCTTATAAAAAAATAATCCGCCAAATTGGCGGATTATTTTTTTATTTCTGGGGAACTATCGGTTCGGGAGAAGTACTTGGTGTTTTGGAAGCTTGTTGAAGACAAGTTACATTAATCAAATCGGCTTTCTTATCGCCTGCATACACATTAAATGGCTTACATTCTTTGTTTGTAGCTTGTTCTAGAAGTTTATTTACTGTATCTGTTTGTCCAGCCA
>JBAZVV010000074.1:0-5577 GCA_041660685.1 Candidatus Altimarinota bacterium
ATTGGAAGACGAGGAATTTATGCGAATGGGTGATGCTCTCGAGCGCCTTTCCAAGGCAAATATCTATATCGATGATTCTGCTGCAGGAAATCTCCTAGAAATCAAATCCAAAGCTCGTCGTCTCAAGCTCGAATCAGGACTCGACTTCATCGTCATCGATTATCTTCAGCTTATGAGTGCAGGAAATCCAATGAATCGTGTACAGGAAATATCTGATATCAGTCGCGGAATCAAATCTCTCGCTCGTGAACTGGAAGTGCCAATTATGGCACTCTCACAACTCTCTCGTGCAGTAGAGTCTCGTGTCACAAAAGAACCAATCCTCTCGGATCTCCGTGAATCTGGTTCCATCGAGCAAGATGCTGATGTTGTACTCATGATTTACCGAGAAGACTATTACGATGAATTTACAGAAAATAAAGGAATTACCAACGTATTTGTCCGAAAGAATCGTAACGGACCAGTCGGAGGAGCTGATCTTAAATTTGAGAAAAAATACATGAAATTTTATGACGTGGAAAGGTCTCGTGAAAGAGGATACGAAGATTAAAAACATTTCAGATATAAAAATACTCTTCCAGCTCAAACTGGAAGAGTATTTTTATGATTAATAGATAATTTATCTCTGATAAATCGTTACCCACTGTTGTGATCCTATATCATATCAACCAGTAGCAGAATCATAAAACCATGGACCAGTCCCACTATATAAAAGTTGTTCTTGGAGACAATAGGTCCATATAGTTCATTCTGATGCCATAGCAAGAAGAAATATTCTAAGATTTATACTATTCTTTTAGAGAGAGTTTCCGAAACTTTCTCTGACCATTCTTTAAATCCTGTTTCTTTTGGGAGAATATTATTATCTCTCATTATTTTCATAAATTTCTCTCGTTCTCATCCAGCAATTTCTTGTAATTTCTCTCGTATAATGGTTGTGAATTTTAGATTATTATACATATTTTTCTGTATGGAAACCTTATCTTCTCCTGACATACTACCTTCTTTATTCATGAATTCCTGACGGAGAAAATAGTCAAAATTATTATTGCAAAGTTTCATCGAAGATACAAGGGAGTTATCCACAATCTCAGTACAAAATTCCTGAATTTCTTGTTTTCGAAAAAAAGGATAACCATACATTCCTTGTCTTGAAAGTTCAAGAAAAAATACATCCAATTTCTCTTTATCTATTCTCATAGATAAAAGTATCTCTTTTTGTGCATGTGTATCACTCGTATTTAAAGATCTTGCAACCTCCACAAAATCCTCCACAAAAAGAAAGAGTTTTTCCTGAATGAGTGTATTATAACAGGAAGAGATTTCCCGATAGAACAATGTCAATACAAACGATTCGAAAATAGTGGTATCTTGTATGAATTTATCGAGTCCGACAAAACTTTTAGGTGATTGTGTAAATATCTCAGACATAGAGCGATAATTTAAGTAAATATAAGATGGAATATCCCATTTTCATAATGGAAAGAAAGTTGTCAATTTCCAAGCGGGAGACTTCCTGCAACTTCTTCTCATTCTGCGATTCTTTTCAAGTGTTTATCTAAATCAGCTCGTATACGAGGAATCAGTGCGACTATTTCGGCTTCTGTTCGTTCTGCGCCTATTTCTAAACTTATAGTTTCATGTTTTATTTTTTGTCTTCCGTGAATCAACATCCTCTGTCATGAAAGAATCATTTCCATCATCTTATGCAATGCAGTCGATTCATCAAGTTTTTTAAAAATCTTCTCACTGTTTGTTGTTTCTAGAGAGTGACTCACTCGTCCTTCGAGATGTGCTGTTTGTAATTTCTGATGAATAGATTGTAATATCGTACTTGTTTCGCTCGGACCAACGCCCGGAAAGAAAAGATATACCTCATCTCATCACAGTGCTATATTAACATCTAGATGAGACTTTCGAATCTCCGTAATCAAAACTCTGAAACTATCTGTTACTTCTTCCCCTCAAGAAAGAAGATCATCTGGATTACCATTTCCTGCTGCTGTTTTTCTGGCAAGATGTTGAAATGATTGGAGATTTTGAATCCCCATATCCTTTATATCGACAAATACTCGCATTCAGGATTTTCCTTCGGCCATATACATGAAATGTTCTTTCGTCATAACTCCCTTAAAATTTTCAAGAAGTGATGATCTGTGAATAATCCCCTTCCCAAAATCATCGCTCATTTTTTGAGCACTCACGAGATCTTTCTTGAGATCATATGCTGGTGTAATAAAGTCAGATCCTGCATTCAGTGTATCGATATATTCTTTCACCTCTCCACTCAGATGAGCAGGTGTAATATTTGTTTCATATCCATTTTTTCGAACCAGTCGCAAGAGTTCTGGGTGAATAAGTCCTTGTATAACAATAGGATAGGTAATTCCTTCGGATACAAATTTTTGGTTTCCCCACTTTTCTATAATTCCTTTTTCTTTTGCTACGGCTTCATTTCCGAGTCTCAAAGAACGAGCATGATCAAATGTGTGAGTGGTGATTTGTGTATCTTTCAATCCATCACGAGATACGAGCTCTGCCTGAGCAAATGCATGAAGTTTCTGTTCATTTCCTGCATTTGCTTCTACCAAAGATTTTCCTACTCAGAAGTTCCAATTATCGAGAGTATCTTTCTTGATAGAATTTATATTTCATCCTACTTCTGTAGCTTTTTTCTGTATCAATATTTGAACCTCAGGACTATTTATAATTTGTTCTATAAAAGCATTTTTTGAACGAGTATGCTGAAATAATATGGACTCTATGCTGATATTTGGAGGCAGAGAAAGGGTGAGGTTTTTATAATCATCACGCACCAAGCGAATATGATCAGCCCCTTTTTCTCCTGCTTTGACATATGCGTCTACTGAAGAGAGCATCTTTTGTTTTGTCATCAGGAGGAGTTCATCTACGAATCTTTGTCCATAGGTATCGTTGAGCTTCTTGACTCCTGCAAGGCTCACATTTACTACTTCATTTCCCGGCATGAGACGAAGCACCTCAATAAGTGGATGATTCTTGGAAAGAATATTCGAAAGAATACGCTTCTTTGTACTATCCATATTTGGATTAAAATGGATTGTTTGAATGTTTGTATTATCCAGTATTCGAGAAAATTCACGACGTACTTCCGCTTCTGATTTTCCATGTATATCTTGAATAATAAGATTCTGTCATTCTATTTTGAAATCGATTGATGTCTGTGTATCACGTGTTTTTAGAGAAGATATTTTTCCTTTATCGGATGTAAGATGTTTGTTTCTTGCTGGAATATATCTCTCTGATTCTGTTTGTTTTCTTGATACAATCCCTACATCTGGGAGAAAATTATGAGGTTTGAGAGTGGGAAAAATCTTCATAAACATCTTTTGTACTGACTCAGAGAGAACTCCTCCTATTCGGATATAATCAGATATTTTTTCTGGGAGAATCTTCTTTAGAACATTCAAAGAATTCGCTAATGCTGCCATATTTTTTGCTTTGTAGGCACGTGTAGTAATCCCTCAGACAATCGTAATTCCCAGTACTCAAAAAATCCCATTCAAAGAACGTTCCATAGTGCCAATCTTCGCTCAATTCACATTCATACCACTGTAAGCCGTCACAAGTCCGTCAAATCACCCACCGATATCTCCAACCAATGGAGCCAACTGAGCGAGTTGTGTCACGATTATGATAATATCTGCAAGAGATTTTCCTTGGAGTTTTGCTTCCAGATTGTCAGGCTTCAGATAACTAAACTCACTTTTGAGTTGGTCGATTCCCATGATATTTTTGACACGAGAACTCACTCCATTGGAAAGAGCCGATTCTCTCATTTCACGAATCTCACGCTCTGCCCCCTGAAATTGATCAACACTTTCAAAATACTTCAGAAGAAGAATTACACCATCTACTTTTTTCCCGTCGGTACCGATAATATATTTCCCATTTGCATCTACGATAGCAGTTTCTCACTCTCGTCGATCCGATGTACTCATCCCCTCTCCCAGCGAAGAAGTTCGTCAGATAAGTTCTTGGAAATATATCATATTTTTTACACTATATCCTTTACGAGAAAGTTCTTGGATAAACGTTTTTCAGATATCATAGTGTATATTCATCTGAGAGATATCCATCTTCTCATACAGAGGCTTTATAGAACGTCCCAATATATCTAAATGGAGGAAACTATCCAGAGCTGGTACTTCCGAGGTAAATTTCATATAATTTTCCTTGTTATACGAAACTTCCTGAAGTGTCTTTGGTGAAACTTTTTCTCCTGCGAAAGTCTGTTTCAGAGCATATACTGTTGGTTCTACATATAGTTCAATAGTCTCATCGAGAATCTTCTCAAGAAAATACTTTTGTTTCTGTTCATCCGATTTATCACGGAGTTCCCATGCTTCCATCCCAATTGATTCAACGGCACGTCTATTTTGTAAACTTTTTATATCTGATACATTCAAGTCAGCGAGAAGATCCATTTTCTTGCTCAAATCCTGTTTAAATTTCTCTTTTGCATTCTCTGGAATTTTTGGATTCAAAAGTACTTCTTTGATGAATTCTCTCAAACGAATCTGGAAATTCTGAATATCGAGAGATATATAATTTACCTCTAACTTCATACCAAGAGAGGTAGAGAGTTTCGTGGTAAATCTATTTACTTCCTCTTGAATCATCCTCTCACACATATCTCCTGGGGACGTAAAAATAGTCCGAGAAAGATTCACTTTTTCGGGAGAATGAGATGAAAGATGTGAGAAATTATCAGGCATGAAACAAATATATATGATTACACCGCTTCATATTGTCATATATTATCTTTTTATGCAACAAAAGAATACAAAAAACAAAAGAAGTACTCCTATGAAATTTCAACATATATTTGTACTGAGAATATATTTCCATATACTGACGTAATTATTTCTTCACTTCTCTAAATTATGGTTACTATCTACTCCAAAAGTACTTGTCCTTACTGTGTTCTTGCAAAAAATCTCCTAAATAATTTAAATATTTCATTCGAAGAAATAGATATAACACGCTCGCCAAAGATTATGGAAGAACTTATGAAAAAATCTCATATGATGACCGTTCCGCAGATTTTCGTCGGAGAAAAATGTCTTGGAGGTTATGATAACATTAACGCACTTAATGAAAAATGAGAATTAGTAGAATTGTGCAAATAATGAAGATTTATATAAATATTTAAACTTGCATATCTCTCAAAATACCCTAAAGTACTCCTACTATTTTCCTCACCCCCCTTATGCAAACCACTCAAAAAATACAACCTAAACAATCCAAAAAATATAAAGGTTTTACTCTCGTTGAACTCATCGTTGTAATTACCATTCTCGTCATCCTTGGCACTATAGCATTCATCAATCTCTTTGGATTTCAGGGTTCGGCTCGAGATAGTGCCCGAGTATCTGACCTCACCAATCTCTCCAAGAGTCTTGATATCGCCTATGTCAAAACAAACACCTATCCTATGCCAGATAATTCCTTCTCTGTTGCCTCCTCATCAGGAGGAACCATATGGTACCAAGGAACCATAGGAGACTCTGTCATAAACATACTCGGTGCAGGAGC
>JBAZVV010000075.1:0-5502 GCA_041660685.1 Candidatus Altimarinota bacterium
CCAACCATAATGATAGTGAGTTGTCGGAGACTTAAGCTGAGGAAGATTTTGTCTTCATTTTCTATCTGTACGGGGATCTTATATTGCATAAAAATAGGAGGTTGAAGCATTATTATGAGATATATTATACGCTATTTCTCCTAAAATCACAATATTTTATATGTTTTTCTTTTGACTTTTTTAGCTTTCGTCTTATAAATTGGGGGTTATTTTTATAATACTTCTTCACTCATCTTTCTTATGAAAATTGATTTTATTAAAAGTCGTTTTACATTCTACGGAATTGCTCTCGCACTTATCGTTGTATCTATCGGTGCTTATTTTACACTTCCATTGAATCTCGGGATCGATATGACAGGTGGAATACAAGCAGAATATGACTATAGTGCAGGACAATTGGATATCGCAGTTATCAAGACCATCGTTGACGAAACAAAGAAGACCATCGTCTACAACAATACAGAGGTAGTAAATAATATCAATGTATATAAGATTTCTGGGGAAAATAAATTCGTTGTGGAAGCTGGATTTTCAAAGCTCACTGGTATTTCAGACCAAGCTTTTGAAGGACTCAAGACAAAGTTCAAAGATGACATCTCCAATAAATTTACAAATTTGAATACCCTCAAGGTAACTATGTCTCGATATATTAATGTCGGAGAATCTTTCGGTGATTACATTAAGAAGACAGCATATATGACACTTGCACTTGTTATTATCGCTATTTCCCTCTATATTTCTTATGCATTTCGTGGTTCTATAGAAGGTTTTTCCAGTTTCTCTTTTGCCTCTGTAACCGCAGTTTCATTGTTTCATGATGTTGTAATCGCATTTGGACTCTACATTATCGCATCGTATTTCTTTCCAGAATATAAAATCGATACCTTCTTCATAACGGCGATGCTCACGGTTCTTGGATACTCGATCAATGATACGATCGTTGTAATGGATCGAATCCGTTCGAATCTTCGTCTTCCAGAGAATAAAAAGAAAGATTTTGGTACTATCATCAATAACTCCGTAAATGAGACGATGACTCGTTCTATTTATACTTCTTCTACGATTTTCATCGTCCTCATTGCTATGTTCTTTTTTGGACCAGAATCCATCAATGGATTCATACTTGCTCTTCTTTTTGGTACGGTTGTTGGAGCCTATTCATCTATCGCTGTTGCAGCACCACTTCTTTATGATATTAGTGGAAAAAGAAATTAATATCCTCTAAGAAATAAAGAAATGACCGAATTTGAAATTCAGGCAGAACAATTTGCCACTATGGTGCCAGTTTCTCCCGATGGGGAAAATGGCAAAATAGACACAGCAAGAGCTATATATTGTACTATCACTGAGATAAAAAAAGCAGTTGGTGTTGTTTTGGAAGAAAAAATATGAATTACTGGAAATATACTTTTAGTAAATCTTCGTCATGGAATTGGAGTATTGGAGCGTAGTAAGTGAAAATCAACTGCTGTGGAATATGCTGTTACTCAAAGATGAATACAAGAACTTTTTGAATTCATAAGTCAAAAAGAGCAGAAGAAAAACAAACCAAAGCTCCATGCAACAAGTCTTCATTTTCCTATAGCCACCTGAGATGGAACGAGTCAAAGTAGAAGTTCTTTTGTTTGAGGAAGTAGTGAATATAATCGGTAAATATTCGTCATATGTCTAAACTTGTTCGAGATAAAATTCCAGAAATCATACAAAAAAATGACGGTACTTTGCCGTCATTTTATGTTGCTTCCGAAGAAGAATTCCTCATCGCTCTCGATACGAAACTCGATGAGGAAATAGCAGAATTTCGCAGTACTGTCGATAGTATATCTGCTGCAGAAGAAATTGCTGATATTGTAGAAGTACTTTTATCTCTTGCTCATTCGCGAGGTTATTCTCCTGAACAGATTGAAAAAATTCGTCTCGAAAAACGAGAGAAACGAGGAGGATTCGAGAAGAGAATTATTCTCGAAAAATGGTAAATAAAAAATCACAATTCGCTTGAATTGTGATTTTTTGAAAATTTACCCAAATATTTTCTTCATTTCTTTATTAAGCATAACTTGTTTATCTCCTTCATTTCTTATTTCCATATTTCCAAACACTTTTATAGAAGTCGTTTTGATTCCGCAAAATTTGAGTCTCATAGACCCCCAGAGGATATGATAATTTACTGGAAATAAACTATAGACGAATCCTGGAGCTCCCGATGTTGCAAATATTCGTGCTGTTTTTCCTATTAAGAGTCCGACTGGTTTCCCATTAACATATTTGAATGCAAATCCTGCACTAAAATTACAGTCTATCCAGTTTTTTAAAATTGCTGGAGCATCTGCCCACCATACAGGGAATACGAAAACGAGTTCTTCCGCCCATTCGATTTTCTGTTGCATTTTCTTGGTCGTTTCATCGACTCCTATGTCACGTATATTTTCAAATCGGAGGAAATCTTGCTTGAGTTCGGTTGTATAGAGATTGAGGATCTCTACCTGACGCCCTTCTTCTTCAGAGTGCTTGGCATAAGTTTCAGCAAGCGTATTCGTGAAATTTTTCTGACTCGGATGAGCTGTAATTATAAGAGTATTCATACTATTATTATTTAAAAAATAAACAATATCGAGTATATAAAGAAGAGAAGGGAAGTCAAAAAGTAAAGTCATTATAATCTCTTTTTTAGAGCTCTATCAACAGCATCTTTCAGAGTTCTTTTTTTATGAGAAATTTTTCTCAGAAATCCTCCAGTATCTGCAAGAATTTTATCGAATTCCTCATATGTAAACCATAGCCAATCATTTAATACAGTACTTGCATCATGATATACGAGGATCTTCTTTTTTATATTCTGCCAATAATTCTTCATTTGTCTGTTTCTTCATTCGTAATGCACCTGATAAAAATCGATATGATATATGATTTACCTGATTTGGATTCTTATATTGATGATGAACATCTATATGTCAAGCAAAATTTCCTGGTAAAATCATTGAGCGAGACTCAAAAATCTCTCATTTTCTTCATAAATTCAAATGAGGTGTAATTATTTTTCACAATTTTTGCTGATAAATACCTACTTCTGAGCCAACTTTCTCAAAGCCTTCTCTTGATAAAGCGTTTGAACTAATAGTAAAATCTGCGATACGCTCATCGATTCAAAATATGTTTCCATTATGTATAAATTCAGTATATTTTCGTACCAATTCTGTAAGTTGCTCAGCATTCCGTATATCTGAAAATAGTGGATGAGCTGAATTAACAGCCAAGATTCATGATGATGGTTTCATTTGTCATTTCAATCAAGATAATACTTCTCATAATCTCTCGGGCATATTTTGAGTGCCAGACAAAATGTCATTTCATACGTCTCCTATCTGATAACCAACAATTCAAATAGGTGTCTGGGTTTGTCAGAAAGCGGCAGTTTCCCATGTTTGAAGTTCTCAGGAAATATTTATATAATTTTCAGCCTTTGTATTTCAAAATGCCGTTAGTATTTTTGTAATCATATCTCTCTGATCTGTAGAAAGGGTTCATTTCGTATAGTCTGCAACTCACTGTCATAATGACTGCGGACAATGTGGACATCGTTGATTACATACATCCTGAGATTTATTGTATATTTCTAATGTATTTTTCATAGAGAGTAGACGATAATGACTAACAAAATTATATATAACTATATTTATATATAAGTCAATAGTTATTCACAATAAACACAGAGTTTTAGAAAACAAAAAATCATGCTCCCTCTGAATTTTTGCCTTGCAAATCCTTAAATACCTCTATAATAAGGGATAGAAATATACTTAAATTTTTCCTTTCATGCAACCAAAAACTCCCCAAAACCCCCAATCCAATAAAACCAAATCCTACTCCTGATTCACCCTCGTAGAACTCATAGTAGTAATAACCATCCTTGTTATTCTTTGAACCATAGCATTCCTTAATCTCTGATGATTTCAGTCTTCTGCTCGTGATGCTAATAGAATAGAGAACCTTACCAATCTCAAGAAGTGATTAGATATATTTCAAATCAAATCCTGAAAGTATCCTCTCCCAGAGAACTCAGTAAATATAACAGCATCAGGTACTCTCATATGATATCAATGATTCGCCAAAGACCAAGTAGGTTCTCTTGCTCGCCTCTCACAAAACGGAACACTAGATCCTCTCGATTCTACCATATACACCACATACTCTACCAATGCATCTCAAACCAAGATGCAAGCTATGAGTTTCTTGGAAGACTCCAATAATGTAACAGCTTATTATCCAATAGATTACTATACAACAAATTATAGTTCTATCCTTGCATTCTTCACCTCATCCCCAACCTACCCCAGGAGTACTGCCTACGGGGAGCTTCTCCTAAAAGGAGAAGGGAGTAATAACATTCTTCCTCTCCTTCTAGGAGAGGATTGAGGTGAGGTGGTTAATGGGTGAGGATTTATTCCCACTACATTTGCATCCACTACTTCTGATTATTCTAAAAGATTTCCAGTAACTCAGTGAGACACTCTTGGTATTTTGCTTGGGAATTCTTGAACTACGATGAATCAACCAGTTCAGGAGAGTGGAACGGGAGTGGATGTTGTTTTAACAAATACTGGGTATACTGCAGTGTTTGGGAAGAATAGTAGTGTGAGTGGAAGTGGAGTTAAGTTATTTGCTGTGGAAGGATTTATGAAAACAGGTATTGCACGGAGTTGTAACGACTTGATGCAAATCGATAACAATAAATGAAAGGATGGAACATATACTATTAGTCCTGATGGAACGGGAACATTCGCGGTATTTTGTGATATGACACATTATCAAGGGGGCTGGTTATTGATTGCAAAAAATTATCTTACAGCAGCACTTCTAAATCGTGATATATGTACTACAGATACAAAAATCTGCAACGGGGGTATCAATGATAAATTAAAACCTTTATTAAAAAATACAAAAACGGAAATATTATCACTGAATTCATTAAAAGAAAAAGTACTCTCTTTTACTATCAAGAATATAGATGCACCTTTTATGAAAGCATTGAAATGAGAACAATTTTCTCCATACTTACAATCAAATATGACCGCTGATATTGCGAATATTACTTATAATCCAAGTTATGATTCATCAATTTGGAGTTACCTACAATCATATTTTGATGTAGATGGAAAGAGATTCCTTATATGTTCTTGACCAGGTGGTTGTTGAGAGTGAGCTTTATTTAGTATTGGATGGTGAAATTATTCTTGATATTTGGGTTGAGCTGTACATGTAGGCATAAGTGATTCTTATTGAGAAGTTTATATGAGATAAATATATTATAAATGTATTCAATTAATTTAATTATTACTTATATATTTCTATGCAACCAAAAACTCCCACCAAAAAAACCTACTCCTGATTCACCCTCGTAGAACTCATAGTAGTAATAACCATCCTTGTTATTCTTTGAACTATAGCATTCCTTAATCTCTGATGATTTCAGTCTTCTGCTCGTGATGCTAATAGAATAGAGAA
>JBAZVV010000076.1:0-1909 GCA_041660685.1 Candidatus Altimarinota bacterium
TTAATTTTGCAGGAGTTCATTCACTTCTTGTTCGAGTGGCAGCTGCTGGTATAAACCCAGCGGGTGCGGTGACGACTTTGAGTTTTACAACAAATCCAGACATTACTCTTCCAACGGTTGATACTCTCACCGTCACAGGAAATGTCGGAGCAGCAGCCGGTTCTAGCAATACTCGAACAGTAGCTATAACAACAAGTGGATCAGATAATATCGGAGTAACTGGATGGTATATCTCAGATTCATCCTCTAGTGTACCTCTCGTGGCTCCAGCAGCAAACCTCGTTACAGGTGCACAGCCAACAACCTACGCTATCGCAAATGCGGGAGATGGAATTAAAACTATCTATGTTTGGAATAGAGATGCAAAAGGAAATGTCTCTCTTGGTCAAACGATGAATATAACCCTCGATACCGGAGCAGTATCAATTCCAACACTTCCAAACTGGGGAACAGGAGTAGCGAGTGGTTCAACAACAGCAAGCACATTTACACCTGCAAATGCTGATGGTGGAGCCATACAGTCAATGACAGTAACTGCTAATAATGGAGCAACGGTCAGCCTCCCAAATGGATTCACTAATTTTGGAACTGCCGTACCCATCAATCTCGTTGCCCCAATTAATAATACAGGTGCCAATATAACTGTTACTCTGACATTTACCACTACAAACCTCGCTGGAACGGTAAATGTAACAACGCAAAATCTCTTGGTAACTCCCGCTCCACTCGCCGCTCCGACAGGACTCGTCTTCGATGTAGCTCGTGCTAATCTCTCATGGAACCCAGTTGTAGGAGCCGTGATGTATACAGTAGATAATACCACATTAGGAGTCTTTGATATATGTGCAAGTAGTGCAACTACAACATGTAATATAGCATGATCTGTTCTTGTCTGACAAACTTTAACAGTTACTGGATATGATGCCCTCGGAAACCCTACCCCTTCTACGAGTATACTCTACTAGTCTCTATAAAAGCATATTTTTCAGAAAATATCCCCAATTTGGGGATATTTTCATATTCTCATATTTTGCAAAAACCAAAGAAGTATGCTATATTCGAGTAAGTCTCTCACAAAAAAGAATATATATAGTCTACAAAAGTAAAAACAAATTCTATGTCTGAAAAGTTCGATTTCCCTCAAAGAATAACCACCATTGATGTGAAATGAAACTCTCAGATGAGGAGTTAATACGACAAAAACACTCGAAAAATGGCTAGAAAATTTTAAATCTGAAACGAACAGAGAAAAAGAAGATAAACTGCAAAGCATCAAAGAGAAATGATATGAAATAATGAAACAAATATGAGATGAGAAAACAGGTTTCTCCATGACCGTTATGAAAAACATAAATGAGCAATGAAAAGAACGATATACTTTCGCCATACGATGAACAGACGACCGAAAAGATGTGATATGAAGCGATACCGATATATGAATGAAACGACTCCCCGAACAGATGATCAGTCTCGTCAGAACTCTCAGTAAAGATGAAGATGTGAAAAAGATACTGAGTAACAAAGACAACGAAATAGAAGTAATCTGACACAGTCTCTGATGAAATCTCGCTCAGATAATGACCGCACTCTATCCCGATAGAGTCAAACAAACATACAGCTTCAATGGACCCTGAGTAAAGAATCTATGACCCCTAGATACGAATGAACTCACTACGCTCTCAAAAAAAGACAAGGAACTCTATGAAGTAGTACTGAAAGCACAGCAAAGGTTCTTCGAAAATATACATAATCCGAAATATAGATTCACAAATGTAATGAATGTAGTGAATAAGGACAAGATAGGAAACTTTGGAACACATCTCTGATTAAAAACCGCTGAGTTCTGAACAAGTAGTCATTTCCTCAGAGACTTGAGAGGAAATGTTGAGAAATTAAGTGAAGCGGAGTT
>JBAZVV010000076.1:1919-5455 GCA_041660685.1 Candidatus Altimarinota bacterium
AAGAGGGTGTTTCATTTCTTATCTACGAAAAATAAAAACAAGAAAAAGTAAAATTTATTAATTAATTATTAAGATATGTCAAATATTGAAACAATCAAAGATAATGAAACTATCAAAAAATTAGAAAAACAACTTGCCAAAGAATTTCCATGAGAAAAAATTAAAATAATTCTAGTCAAGATAGATGTATATGCTATCGAATTTGATAAATGAAATATTTCTTTTTATCTTAATTCAGAATGAAGAAATATAGCAAGTCCCTGATCAGTTATTGAATTGGAAGATTATAACGACTTACTAACATCTCTCTGATATACAGAGAAGAAAGCTGGAGATGAGTATGTTATGTATAGACTCAAGGATAATACAAAAGTAGATAAATATTCGGTCGAATATTTTAATATCTTCTCGGATATTGATTTTCGATTAAGTCTCAAATGAATGGACTTGGCTAAAATATATAATCTCACAGAGAATCAAGCCCTAGAGCTGATCCCTACTTTTATTGACTCATGAGCTTTCCGAATCAAAGACCTTCTTTCCTATCTGGAGAGAGGACAAATAAC
Source organism: Candidatus Altimarinota bacterium (assembly GCA_041660685.1). Lineage (GTDB taxonomy): Bacteria > Patescibacteriota > Gracilibacteria > BD1-5 > UBA2023 > UBA1545. Next base: position 2,486 of record JBAZVV010000076.1, read on the forward strand.
ACAAGAGGATTTTAATAAGTATCTTCCAAAACTCCAGAAATTCCTAAAATCCCAATGCATCGATGAATGAAAGAAATTTGAAAGATTCTGAAACCCTATTACAGAGGAAGAATTGAAAATGTATCTTGAAAAGGGATACATAGACAAGAGAACCGCAAGAGAACTCTATGAGATCCTACAAAAGAAAACAGAGAAGAAAACACAAGAAAAACAAATTAAAAAAGATACTCATTCGCACCTCGTTCAAGAAAAAAGTACTTATATCGCTTAAATGCCCATATTGAAACCAAGAAACAAGAAAAATAACCAGATATTATCTGGTTATTTTTGTATCAGGAACTCCTATCTGAATATCTTTGCTGAGTCTATGATATTATTTCATTTATTCTCATTTATGACTCTGAGTATTTCTCTATCACTTCATATATATCTGTCAAATCTCTTCTTTCCCATACTTTTGCGATAGATTCATATAACTCATCTTTATGATTTTCTTTTATCTTAAAAAGATGAAAGGGTTTGATGTCATTCTTAAAAAGAAGGAGATCTAATAAAATAGAGAGAGTTCTCCCGTTCCCATCGCCAAACGGGTGGATTTTTACTATATCCATAATACATAGCACTATCAAATCTTTTCTTTCATCTGTATTTTCTGCACTTTCAAAATGCGTACGAAAATCAGAGAGGATTTTATTCATAAGAGTTTGAATATTTTGAGTCCTTGTATAAACATCTTGTTCTATTGCATCCCCAGCGATGAGATCTATTTCTCGGTATTCTCCTGGTATCATCCAAATAAATTCCTGTCACTTTTCATCTCTTGATTTTTGCACGTATCATTCTGGATAGAAATTCTTATGAATACCTTTTATAAGAGGACTTTTGAGTCTAAAATTGGTATCTAGAAATATCTCCTCATAACAAAATTTTGAGAGTCGATCGATATCTTTCTCATAAGCTGTGAGTGCTAATTGTTTCTTATCATCGGCAATTTTTTGAAGAAAGTTATTTATGTATATGTCAGTCGTAGCTTGTATAATAGATTTTACTTGTTCGTACATAATGGATTATTTAATTTTAAAGGCTTTATTTGCCAAACTTACTCCAAGAAGATTGAATTAATTCAAAATATATCCTTAAAATTTAGGCGGTTAAGGATTAATTACTCGAATGCTTCATTTTTTAATCATATACCTTACTCATTCCATAGATATAAGTCAGATCATTGTATGGAGAAATATATAATAATCTCCTAAATATATACTCAATATAAGAGATACAAGATAAAATCTTCAAAGTCGTTTATATAAAACAAAATTTAATAAGGGATTATTTTTATAATACCTTACAAGAAAATCCAATAAGAAATAAAGACATGAAACTATTCCTATAATGGAAAGATTATACCATGTAAAATCTAACAAAGATCAAAGTAAGATTCAGCATATAAATATAATAAAGACATGACTTGGATATTCCATTTTATTCTTTCATATCCAGAAGAGAAATATGGAAGTAAAATGCAAGATAAAATTTATATCATACTTGATAGTCAGATATACACTAAAAACTACAATAAGAGCGAAAAAATACTTAAAAATAAATCAGATTTTTCATGAAATCCATCCATGTTCATCAATAAGGTCTACTATTTTAAAAGCATTTCAAAAAGCAAATCCCAAAAAAACTATCCAAAGAAATCCAATCATATTTAAGAAAATAACATGAGTTTATAAAATACTACTTATAGATTTTGACTGAGTCGATGATATCATTCCATTGACAAGAATTTAGTATATTACATATAGTAGATACTGCTGTTGGAGCATAAGTTGTTCCGTCTCTTGATCAAATAAAGATATTACTCATTCAAGAAAGAGATATATTGGCGGTTGATGGAAGAATAGATAGCGGAATAATAGTATTTTCATCTTGAATTATAATACTAGTATTAGCTTGGTTCGCAGGGTTTCAGTTCACTTTGACAATTACTCGATAAAATTTATTATTTTCAAGTGGAGGTATAGTTACTATTTGAATATTATTCCACGTGGATATATATCTTCCTAAAACAAGATAAGAGCCAAGTTTTTTTAAATAGAAATTTTGATCCGTTTCAAATAAATAATATTCTCCAATTCTATTCAACGCCGCCCCTCTCACGCTCATCTCGATAGCGAAACTTCCCGTGAGATGGAGTGGAGTGGTGTCATATTTAAGAGAATCTGGTGCCGCTATAGCATCCAATAGAATCCCTGTATGTACCAAACTTCCCGTCCCCCATGTATAGAAATTAAAGATTTGTCGCTGTCATAAAAACGTACTTCCTGAAGAATAAATATTTCATACAGGAGGTGGGTTTGTTAAAGTATTATTTGCCCCTGCATGTGCGAGATTCTGAAATATTGGCAAGATTGGCTTATTGGTACCTCGCACAGAAAGTGCATAAAATACAGAACCCATACTACCACTATCCATAATCATAGGATTTATAGGATTATTCCGAGGAACATCATCATAGAGCGCATAAGCTACGAGACTGGGATTATCACAGAAAAGAGGTGTATCAATACACGCTTTCTTTGCTTTCCCAAATGTCCCAAAAGTATCGAAACTAAATACCTCACCACCGAGCACTTTTATATCGGGAGCTGAACATACATCATTCATACATATCCTCAGAGCATAGGTTCGTTGAGTAATCCCCGTAACATACGGAAATACCCCCGTCAGAGTGAGTACTCTTCCTGTACTCGAAAGCGTCCCCGTATAAGATGGATTCGGATCTTTTACCGGAAATGGCTGATTCGGGTTGATAACTCCTGTTCCAAACGAGAGATAGTACGAAGTAGCTCCCGGATTAGCGAAAGTCACCGAGAGGATTCCAGTCTGAGACGTTCCTCAGATTGCTCCTGTTGAGAAACTAATCTTATCGTCCTTCGGACGAAACCCGAGCGAAAAAGTCGGATG
>JBAZVV010000077.1:0-5416 GCA_041660685.1 Candidatus Altimarinota bacterium
ATTAAAAATAGAAGAATCATACAAAAGATCACAGCAGCATATTCTTTCATGTAATTGCATTGTATATGGATCAGTACCCACTAAAGTTCATAAAATTTTATAAATATCTATGCGACTCGATAAATATATAGCCGAAACTAAAAACTGTACTCGCAATCGGGCACAGTTTTTTATCGAACAGAAGTTGGTTTTTGTGAATGAAATATGTATTACTAAAGCAAGTTATGAGATAAAAGAACAGGATACGATTCGTATATTGGACGATAAGAGAATAGAGTTTGTCTCACGAAGTGCTATGAAACTCGACGGTTTTTTGGATGAAATAAATTTAGATGTACATGATATGATAGGATTGGATATCGGAGCATCAACAGGAGGGTTTACACAAATCCTTCTGATGCGATGAATAAAATGGGTTCATACGGTGGATGTTGGGACTCTCCAGCTTCATACTTCTCTTCGAGAAGATTCACGAGTAATTGTGCTGGAAAATACTGATATCCGGGACTTCCAAACGAATACCCATTTTGATATTATCGTGGGAGATATCTCATTTATCAGTCTCACAAAGCTCATAGATTCCATTCTGGATCTCGCTGATTCTAAAACAGAAATTATTCTCCTCTATAAACCCCAGTTTGAGGTAGGTTCAGAGAATCTTCGCAAGACCGGAGTCCCGAAATCTGAGGGGATTATTGCAAGAAAATTCGCAGAGTTTCAGACATTGTTATGAGAGAAGAGAATTTCTATCAAAAAAATTTCTCTTTCGTCTCTTGTATGAGAAGCGGGAAATAAAGAATATTTTTTGTGGTTACAAAAAAAAGAGAGCTAGTTACTCTCTTTTTTTCTTTTCTGATCAAATATATAGAGAATCTTTGCGAGTTCTCCGCGTGTGATAGATTTATTTGGTTCAAAATTCCCACCGGGGATTCCGAGGTATCTTGCAAAGGTATTAATGTATTTTGCATGGGAATTATTTATATTTACATCCTCAAAGAGAGAATGACTGAGTGCCTCAATAGAGATTCCAGAAGATCGTACCAGAAGTGTAATAGTTTCTGCTCTGGTAAGAGAATCATTGGGACGGAAATAATTGCTACCAGTCACAATATGGCGTATGAAAGCTCGCATAAGAGCTGGTGCTAATTCATCCGATGGAAGGATGTCAAGAAAAGGGAAATCAATACTTGTATAAGATGTGTTATTTTTGAAAAATCGGTCATAAAGAAGAATGGCTTCTCATCGAGAAACATATTCACTTGAATGAAATCCTCCATCAGGATATCCTTGTATAACACCTGCATCTGAGAGATATTTTGTAGAACTATAAAAAGGAGAATTTATAGATATATCGCTAAAAATATGTGTAGTATCTGCAGTAAAACGAGGAGAAGTATTTACTCGAGAAGTTATTACTTCTGATTGCGGAATAACTTCTGGAATAATACTATTTTTTGATTTTGGAACAACAGTAATGATATTTCCATTGTCGGGAACAGTTGTATCTGCTACGATTTGTGACGATATCACTAAAGGTTCTTGTTTGACTACTGTTGCAATATTTCTCTCTTGTGGAGCAGAACCAAGAAATCTATTGTTTTTTATGAAATCCATAGGATTAATCGTGTATCGAATCGCATTTTCTTTCCCGAGTCCTACATTGATTGCTCCGAAGAAATCGAGACCAAGATCAGCAGCGTCCTGGAAAGTATACGGCCAGTATATGTGAAATGGAGAAGTGCTTTTATCAATCTGAAAATGCAAATGTGGAGTAGTGGTAATACCTGTCATTCCTACTTTTCCAAGAACATCTCCACGTCTGATTTTGGTTCCTTCCACAGCGACAATTTCCGAAAGGTGTTCATATCCAGAATAGAGTGTTTCTTTTACACCATTTACATCTATATTATCGTGGCGAATAATGACATATTTTCCATCACCCGTATCGGTATTTTTTACTTTTATCACGACACCATTAGCGACAGAAACCACGGGAGTTCCTATAGGAGCACGGATATCTACTGCTGGATGACTTCCATCATATTCTATATAATTTCCACGATAACTACCCATATATACTACTGGATATGTGTAACGAGAAAGAATAACATTGGCTGTTTGCTGAAGATTATCTGAAAGGAGTTCACTATCATACTCAGGAATTTCTACAAAATCAGCGACACTAAAACTCTCAAAAAGTCGAGCCTTATTGGTATTTTCAGATTTTGACCAATCAGGAATATAGGCAATTGGTGAAACTGTCCCATCAAATGGATCAGAGGTAACATTGTTATATTCCAATACAGAAGATTTCAAAAATGAGATACTCTGACCACCGATGAGATAGGTAATAAGAAGAATCAGATTACAGATCCAGAGTATACTGAGTAAGGAAAGTTGTTTTTTTCGCATAGACATTTATATTTATTTGTAACTATTCTTTTTCTTAGAATAACATATTTTCCCTTCAAAAGCAAAATTTGAACTTTCTTCCATAGAGACTCATCTTTTCTATGAGAAACAAAATAATTATAAAAATGAGCAATATTTACTTTTGACTTTTTTATTTTTTTTATATAACTATTATAGCTAGTATACGTAACCTTATCATAAATATGACTAAATTATGAGATGTTCTCCATAATTTTTTTTGAGAAAAACCAATTGTTAGAAAGGGGGAACGAAGAGGTGTTTGAGAAAGTGAACCGAATCCTATAAAAATACCACCATGGAAGCGTAGTGTAAGTGATATTGCAGAAGATAGAACTTTAGAGGAGATTGTTGCCATGCAACATGCACGAATCGCAGAATTAAATGCATGAATGGTTTGATTACAAAATCTTGTAAATACACAGACAGGAGAAATAACAGAGCAATGAACATATATTTCGACTCTCAAATCTTGGCAATCCTCTCAACTCAGGATTGCGATAAGTGCAGCAGTTTTATGAATTTGTGTATGATTATGAATCAGTCATTCATTTTGAGATAATCCAATCTCGTCAATCTCAGAATGAAATCTCTCCGTTCCTAATAAACTCCCAGAAAAATCTGTATCAGTAGTAGGAGTGGTAAAGAGTACTAATCAAGATACAGAAATACTTCTCCAATTGAAACGTAAAGAAATTGCTCTACTTGAAGCAAAGATAGAAAACAATAAGCAAATACTTGCTACAATGAATCATCAACCAGATAATGAATCAATAAAATACTTAACTGTCAATATTCCTAAAAATCGATGAGATAGTGAGAAAAATCTCGTAAAAAGAACATATAATTCAAATGTTTATAATTCTTCCCTTTACGAAAATGTGAAGAAAGTACGAAATGAAGTAATCAAGGATTTTCCTGCAAATTTGCAAGTCAAATTACGAGAAGATAAAAATGGGCAAGTGCTTGTTCAAGTGGTATATAATGGAATAAAATCTCCTAGTTTCTATGCAAATACTCCTAAATTTCAAGAACGTATTACAGTATCATGAATGAGAGAATGGGTAGTAAATTTTATTGATCAAGCTACTCAGATTGAAGAGCAAGTCATTAAAATTGAAGAGATAAAAAAAATTGCAGCCGAACATGGTATATCTACCTCTGTAGATAGTCCTATTTCTATGAAAATAAAGACCATACATAATGGAGATATTGTAATATCATTTCATGATTCTTTTAATAATTTCATCAAGAGTTTAACGGTATGAAATAATAAACAAAGTGGAGACATTGCTGCAGAAATGGATGAGATTCTTACATATTTTGTTATGTAAAATTTTCCAAACATTTTTGATTTTGTACTATAAATCCCCTCAATTGAGGGGATTTATAGTACTTCTTGCAAAAAACATTTTTTTTTCTATACTCGTAGTGTTATTTTAATGTTTCTACACTATGACAAATCCACCGAAGAATTATTTTGAAGAAAATCTGATATTTCATAAGAAAATCCAGAGAAAATTGGAAACTATTTTCAAAACTCCGATTAATACGCGTGAAGATTTGAGTCTCGCATATACTTCAGTAGTAACAGTGCGGTGTCTGGCTATTACCAAGAATCCAGAAGATGTCCTCACAAGCGTATTTGGAACATCCAACTGAAGATCTTATTATTCCTAATCCACTCGATAAAAATGTCGTGCATGTGATTACGGAAAGTATCGGAAGATTTTAATAAATATTTGTTTTATATACCATCAATATGCGAATCGGAATAGATTGTCGTGCCTACGGTGAAAATCATGGCTATAGAGGAATATATATCGAGAATCTCATTTCCTATCTGGATCAAAATGAAGATATGAATGAATATATGCTCTTTTTTAATGATCGTGAATTCGGTGATTTTGTGCCAAAATCTTCTCGTATTCATATAGTAAAAACTTCCATACAGATAGAAAGTATTTCTGAACAGATATTATTTTCGCGGGAACTTTTGAGAGAAAGTCTCGATCATATGTTTTTTTTACATCCTTGTATTCCATTTTTGTATCACAAGAAGACTACTCTACTTCTAATAGATTTGGTTGCTTACTTTTATCCAGAAAAACATTTGAAATGATGATTATTGCAATATTGGAAGGGTTTTTTGCTGCGTCATAGTATACGAAAGTCTGACACGGTTATTGTGTTGAGTGAAGTATTGAAACATGATCTCATTGAGATATTTGATATCCAGGAAGAAAAAATATCGGTTATCCCGCCAATGTTTCCAGAGAATGAAAAAATCCATACAGGAAAGGAAAATGAGATACAACAATTTCTCCTCAAAGAAGGTATTTCTAAAAAATATATCCTTTCTGTTGGTGAACTTCGAGAATATAAAAATATACCTCGACTTTTACAGGCATATAATATTTTTCTCAAAGAAAGTGGAGAAGATATTGACCTTGTTCTCGTAGGGAAAGAAGATCCAACTTATCACGAAGTACGTTCCACTATTATTCAGCTAGGATTGCAAAATAGAGTTCATATATACAATATGCTCGATGTAACGCAAATGAGATTGTTGTATCCAAATGCTTTATTTTTTGTACTTTCATCCTTATATGAAAGTTCAGAATTGGTTTTGCTTATGGCCATGGCGTATGAACTTCCTATGGCATCTGCGATTTTACCAAGTATTACGAATATTTTATCAAAAGAGGACGTTGTCTTCTTTCGTCCAATGAGTATTCCGGATATCCAAAGTGCATTTATGCAAGTTTTAATAAAACCACTATGAAAACAGAAGAAAAAAGATATGGATAAATATTCTATATCTTCTGTGAGTAAGAAAATAGTAGAAATGTTTTCAAAGTAGATAAAATAATAAAACACTCTGAGATCTCTGAACTGCACCCAATTTAGTGGAATGAAAATAAAACTCTCTTAGGATTGTAATTGAAGAAGATAATTTCTGTATTCTACAGGAGTCATCTTTTTC
>JBAZVV010000078.1:0-5336 GCA_041660685.1 Candidatus Altimarinota bacterium
ACTGGTTTCAAGGCTCGATATCTTGACTATAAGAATATGGAAATCAAGGTAACAAAATTTGGGAATTATGTAGATTATGAAAAAACTCTTTTGACCGTTATCGGAGATGGAAATTCACCAGATATATTTGTAGTAAATAGTAGTGATGGTGGGCTTTTGGAATCAAAAATATTAGCAATTCCTGCGAATATTGTGAATCCTGATGAATTTTCTAAGAATTTTAATAAAATATTTGATGATCTTTTAATAGAAAATACAGAAAAAGATACTTCTGGAAAAGCAAAAACTATTTCTGGTATCAAGTGAATACCGCTTTGATATGAAGCCATGTGAGTTTTTTATAATTGGAAATTGGTACGAACCGTTCCACATCTCTGGAGTGAGATAGGAAAAGATAGTATCACATCTCCTGCCGATACAATAACAAATGATACTACACAATCTCCTATTGATACACAGGATTATACTGATATTATGCTCTGATTGGATGGAAAATACATACCAGGAGCTTCCAATATATTGTCATTATTTTTCCTTCAAAATAAGATACCTTCCTATACACAATTTATCGATACCAATGCAAATACCGCACTCGATAATTATTTTTCTTTTGCTCAGAAAGGGTCTCCGAGTTCTATTGCTCATATTGAGACTATTATGAAAGATCTTAATCTGACGACCGTTGATATGTTTGTGCGAGGGAAAATCGGTATGATCGTATGATATCCATCACTTTTGAAAGAGATTGAGTATGCTATAAAACGTGCGGGAACAGAAAATACTATTTCTACACTCTACCTTCGTACATCTGAAATCCCACAAGTTTCCCTCGATACGAAAAATGATATAAATCTTGGAGAATATAATTATTTTGCACTTTCGAGTTTATCTAAAAATCCTCAAGCAGGATATTCTTTTCTTGCATATCTTGCGACTGGCGAGGCAGAAGGGAAGTATCTTCAGAGTTTCCCTATGTATCTTCCTGCACAGCGATTACAGGAAGAAAGTCGGATAAATGAAGCAATTAGCAAAGATTATTCTCGAGTAAAATACAGAAATTTCATGAATCCAGATGTGTCATTGCAGATTTTTCAAAAAGGTTTGAAAAATGAATATGATTCGTATTTCTCTGTTATTCTTGGCAATCCTAAGAAGAATTCTAAAGATATCCTTGCGGGCGCGATAAAATACATAGATTGTAATAAAAAACATTTGATTGATGGAATAGCTTTTGAAGAGGAATGTAAAATAGAATAGTTAATATTTACTGATTTCAGAAATTTTCTTTCCGATTTTTTGCTTTTTACATGGACATATGCTAAACTCGAAACAGATTTAATTACTAAAAAGTACTCCGATGCGTATATCTTTTCAAATAAAAACACATTTTCTTGCAAGTATTGTACTATTTTTGATGGCATTTTTGTCATTTTCTTCTCTTGCTTCTGCCTGTAATCTCTTTAACTGGGCAGATTGTCAGTCAGTAAATTATGTTAACTATTGTAATAGTTACGATCCTGCATCTGCACAATATTGTTCCCTCGATCGAGGAACACAAATTGTGAGCGGAAATATTAACGATATCGAAAAGAATCGTAAATTTTCTCAATACGTTCAGGATATTATTGCCTATCTTCTTATGTTTCTTGGAATCGTCGGGGTTATCTATATTATCTATGCTGGATTCAATGTTCTGACAGCAGCAGGAGATGAAGATAAAGTGAAGAAGTCTAAGACGACTATTTTCCACGTATTTATCGGTTTGGTTTTGATATTTCTTGCGTATTCCATCGTCCGATTCTTTATAGGGTCTGGTTGAGCTGGTGGGGTTCTCAATAATGCATTTGAAATGCCCTCATTGATTGAAACAACTTATGCCTATACTGATTATGATACAAACACTTTTGATAGCTATAAAAAACAAATTGAACTCTTGAGTTCCACTCTGGATCGAGAATATCAGGTAAATAATAAAATTACTACAGCAACTCTTACGAATCTTGAATCCCTCGTAAGAGCATCGGCAGAAACATTTCCTGATTCTCAAGATATTATTTTCAATGCGAGCTTAGCAGATTCTCTTATAACAGCGATTGCACTCGTAAAAAAAACTCCAGATTCCGATAATTACATAACGAGTCTTGCAAAGAGTTTGAATGATTATCTTACGAAAGTAAAAGTAAATCGTATCAAAGGAAAGATTACTGCCTCTCCTGCAACAGGAAATGCACCACTTACTACAACACTTCGAGCTTCTGACGTCATAGATCCATCGGGAGTTACTATAGCTAAATCAAGTTATATCTGGTGGATTCGATCATCTGGTGGAATGCGAACGATTCTCGGTACCGGACCATCTATTTCCTATAATTTCCCAGAAGAAAGAACCTATACAGTTTTCTTGAATATTCTTTCTTCGAGTCGTAATAAAAATGGAAAAACAGATGTGCTTCCTTTTGATTCTTCTGTAAATATACAAGTACTTCCGAAGCTTGGAAATATTTCCCTCTCTATTAATGGGGTCTATGTTTCGAATCTTGATACGATTAAATTTACCCCAGCACAGGGAAGACAAGGACTTTTGATTGATGCTACCGCTTCTATTCCTGCAACTGGTACTCGTTTCACTTCCACTCGTTTTGAGTATGGAAATGGAAATGTAGCACAATATAATAATTCCCCATCGCTTGATCGTCAGATATTTTCCAATGTAGGAACATATAAACTTAGAATGGAAGTGACTACCAATGAAAATCAGAAAATTATCAAAGAAATAAATATCGAGATCCGTGATCCTATTTCCACCATCAAAGCCGATAAAGTAAATGGTTTTGCTCGTGATGAATTTCATTTTAGTGCTTTTAATACAGCTAGTTTTCTCAATCTCGGATATACATGGGAGATTAGTGAACAAGAAACAGGAAAAGTACTCTATACTTCTAGTCTTCAAAATATTACCTATAAATTTCTTTGAACTGGGAAATTTGCTATCAAACTCAAAACTCTTGCATCCAATGGCAAGGAAGATTATGACACAATTATCGTAAATATAGAATGACGTGATCCCATTGCTATTTTTGATTCTAAATCCGTCAGCTCTGAACTACCAAATGTTCTCTTGCTGGACGCAAGCAAAAGTTACGATCCAGATAATCTCGATGGAGGAAATCTCAATTATGCATGGATTATCGATGGAGTACGTACAGAACTCTCCAATCCTACTCGCAATGGTTCTATGGGGAGATATACATTTGATGCTGTTGGTACTCATAAAATAGGACTCGAAGTTTCTAATAAAGACGGGAAAACTATTTCTTATAGTAAAGATATTGTCATTGATTCTCTTCTTTCTGTACGACTTATTATTTCGCCAAAAATTGTACAAGCAGGGACATCCATTGCTTTTATCGCAGATGCACCAGAAGCTCAGACATTTGAATGGCAATTTGGAGACGGTGAGTCGGATACGAGTACTAGTGGAAGAATGAGTCATATCTATAAGAAAACAGGAACTTATTCAGTAAATGTCGTTATTCATTGACGTAATTCTGATAGTAATTCTATTACTCGAAAAGTATATGTAACGGATAGTATTAATCCTTTTGCGATTATCACACTCAAGCGTGACAATGAGGAAATTATCCCAATATCTGATGCTTGTGATGGAAAGGAAGCGTTTGTAATTGATCGAGCAAAAGCCGTAAATCTGACTGCAGAAAATAGTATCAATACTGATGGAACTGCACAAAATATGAGTTACACATGGAAATATGGAAGTAGAAATTCTTCTCAAAGAGATTTTAGTTATAAGTTTGATGAACTTGGATGTTTCCCTGTTACACTCACCGTTCGTAGTAAGAAAAATGGAGCACAAAGCATTACTCAATCATATGTAAAAGTAGAAAATATAGCACCAAAACTTTCTTCACTTTCTATTCTGACTGATAAAATCGACGCAGATCCCGTTATGGTAACAGTTACTGCAAATAATGCTGTAGATGAAGATGGAGTTATTAGTTCTTATATTTGGTATTATTATACTCAAGAAGATCCAGAGCCACAGGATTTCCGTATTACTCGGTCTCCAAAAACAGTATTCGTTCTCCCTCGTATTGGAGCGAAATATTATTTTGCAGTAATCCTCGAAGACTCTAATGGTTTGAAGGTAAATAGTGATGAAATGAGTACGGAACTTTATTCTTTGACTTTGACGTCAGATAATATCAATACACCTATCATCACACTCAAAGCTTCGAACACAAATATTTCCGTAGATCAGAAGATAGATTTCGCTGTGAGTGCGAAAAATATTCTTGGAACAGATTTGGCAGATAAAGCAGAATATAAATGGGATTATAATGGTGATGGATTTTATGAAGAGACAACCAATACTCCTAAAGTGAGTCATATATTTTCTACACCAGGTAATTTTAATTTCAAAGTGAAAGTGACGTATAAAGGGATTTCTAATACAAAATATTTAGCTATTACAGTAAAGAATGAACTTCAGCCAAATCTCGAATATATCGCTATCGGAAATAAATTTATATTTCTCAATACCACAAAAGGTCTTTATACGAAAGTAAAATGGTCTCTTGTAGGCATTACTTCTGATACCCCGAACTCTTTTTCTTATGATTTCTGAGAAGGTCCAGTTTCTGGAGATCTTACCCTAGAGGTTTCTGATGGAACCAATATTAAAAGCACTTCTGTGACTCTCCGAAGAGATATTGTTAATGCGTTGAAACTTAAGAAATCTACAGATCCTATTGTATATTTCTCATTTCCAGCAGCCGATAATAGTGATACGATTCATATATCCAATAGTACTGATAAACTCTCACTTTATCTTGGTGAATCCAAAGGAAATATTGCAAAATATGCAATTGATACCGATATTCTGGTAGATTCAAATTTGAATGGCGATCCAACAGATGATATTGATAATAAAGGAACGGATTCTTCCGTGAAAGGAAGTGTATTTACTATCAAGAATACAGATGTTACTGCAAAAGAACGAACCATGAGAATTACTCTCTATGATCTCAATAATGCAGTAATTGCCACGAAAGATATCAAAGTAATATATGATTTCAATGCAGGAATAAACACGGAAAGTCTTTCTGGAAGTACTTCTAGTATAGTGCCAATAGATATTTCTGAAACAGATAAAGTGAATCTGGAAAAACTTAAGGATCTCATAAAAGGAGCTCAGGAACAAGATCGACTCAAATTGATGCAATCATTTTCTGCACTTCAAGAAAACTGGTTTGATACTCGTGAACAAACAAAGACCATTATTGATTTTGAGAATTATCTTGATGTAAATTCTGCAT
>JBAZVV010000079.1:0-5166 GCA_041660685.1 Candidatus Altimarinota bacterium
TCAGAAAATACCTATTACCAATGAGATTGTTACTTCTTTTGAAGAGATTACTATATTTCCCGCGAAACATTTTATCTCGAATGGGGTTACTATCGAGCAAGTTATACCGAAAATCAAAGAAGAACTCGAATGACGACTGGAATTTTTCAAATCGCAGAATGATTTCGTCAAAATCGAACGACTCAAAACCAAGGTAGAATATGACCTCGAGATGATGCAGGAAGTCGGATATGTAAATGGGATTGAGAATTATTCTATGTATCTCTCGAAACGACTCCCGGGAAGTAGTCCGACGACGCTCATAGATTTTTTTCCAAAGGGATTTATGACTTTTGTAGACGAATCGCACATCTCCATTCCTCAGATTGGCGGTATGTATGCAGGAGATAGAGCTCGTAAGGAAAACCTCATAGAGAATGGTTTTCGTCTCCCATCAGCATTTGAAAACAGACCACTCAGATTCGAAGAATTTGAGAAAAAAATCGGACAAACGATATTTGTTTCAGCAACTCCCTCCAAGTATGAAGCAGCCAATTCAGAAGGAATAGTAGAGCAGATTATTCGACCAACAGGATTACTTGACCCGGAGATTTCTATAGAAGATATGGAATATGTGGCCGATAGTTTGATGAAACATATTACCGAAACCATTAAACGAGGAGAACGATTTTTGATAACGACTATTACTAAGAAATCCTCCGAAGAGCTGGCAGAATATCTCGCAAGTAATGGGATAAAAGTTCGATATTTGCATTCAGAGATAGAAACCATTGAGCGATTGGAAATCCTTCGAGATTTGCGTCTTGGGAAAATTGATGGGATTGTCGGAGTAAATCTCCTACGAGAAGGACTTGATCTTCCAGAGGTTTCCTTCATCGGGATACTCGATGCAGAGAAAATCGGGTTTCTTCGTTCGACTTCTTCACTTTTACAGATTATTGGTCGTGCTGCGCGAAATGTGAATGGATATGTAGTAATGTATTCTCACAAGATGAAACATTCCACTGCTATGGATGAGGCAATAGAAGTTACGTATCGTAGACGTGCCGTGCAACACCAATACAATGTGGACAATGGAATTACTCCAGAAACTATCGTCTCACGAATTAAAGAAACTGGACTTAAAGGGAAAAAACTCCATGACGATGGTGCGATGCGAGGAGAAAATTCAAAAACTCGTATTAAGCGGTTGGAATTGGAAATGGATATCGCTTCGGCAAATCTCGACTTCGAACTCGCTGCCGAGATTCGGGATGAACTTCTGGAAATGAGAAAGAAAAAATAAATATTATAATTTTCTCTTTTTAGGAAGCATAAATATAAATTGTAAATACTCTTAAGATTGCATAACACAGAGTTACTAGTAAAATACACGAATTACCGTAGATTATTTTGTAATATGATTTATTAAAATGAAAAAATTATCAATAACAGAACAAATAAATGGTACTCCATTGGATAGAATGGCTCATGAATTTTTCTTCAATTCAGGTTTGTTTCAGATATTTCTCATCGTATATATCATTATTAATGAAGGTATAATTGATATGATAAAAGATCCTGCAAATATGCTTTTGTTATTTGCTGCTCTTTTCCAGACATGGATTATTGAAAAGTTTGGGAAGAAATATGGATGGAAAAGTGCTTTTTTCTTATTAATTACTCCCATTATTTATTCTTCGCTAGATATCGCTCTGGAAGGATGGAATAAATTTCATCATCTACCATATCATTTAGTTTATTGGGGATTCTCTCTTTTTCTCGTTATATTAACACTCTGGAAAAAGATTCAAACATCTCTTGTTGCTGTTCAAATCATTCTGACAAATGTCCTGAGAACCATGCTTTTCCCCACTTTTTATTTTATATCGGATGTATTTCCAAAAAATGGTGTTGGTCAAGTTCTGACAAATCAATCCATTTTTGCTTATTGGATGGTACCAGAACACACATATATCCTCGTAAGTTCTATAATTTTTGGATTATTTCTCGGAATAGTAGAAATTTCTAATTATAATGCCGTAAATATGTTACGTCATATTTCTAAGCGACTTCAAGAACTCGTTGGTTGGTCATTCGATGAAGAATTGGCAGAATCCATGGTAAATAATACATTATCTCTTGAAGGGCAACGAGTTCATAAGATAATATTTTTCATGGATATCCGTGGTTTTACTCAATGGAGCGAAGAGCATACTTTGCCTGAAGCTATAGAGATGCTCAACTCTTATTATGAAGTAGCTGAAAATTCTATAGTTCAAGCAGGTGGACATAAAGCGAGGTTTGTAGGTGATGAAGTTATGACATGGTTTGATGCTAATGATACACTATTTCGACAACTACAGACTCTTCAATCAATCATCCTTGAGCAACTACATGGTTGTAATCTCACAGTTGGTACGGGTGTGCATTATGGTGAGGTGATAGAAGGAATTGTTGGTTCAAAAACATCGAAAATAATAATGGTAAATGGTGATCCTGTAAATACTTGTGCCCGTATATGTAGTGCTGCTTTACCTGGTGAATTGCTCATCTCAGATGAGGCATGTCAGGCATTATCTATTTCAACAAAAAATCATACTTCTCAATCTATTATAGCAAAAGGAAAAAAAGCTCCTCTGAAAGTATATAGTTTTTCACAGATAGATCATTCTTAATATGAAAATACAAACTTTATAAAATCTCGATTTTGAACTTGCTACGAAAATCTGAGATGAACTTCTCGAAGTGAGAAAGAAAGTATAATCAAAAAAATAAACAGAGAGAAAATATTTTCTCTCTGTTTATTTTTTACCTCGGTTTGAAGAATTCCCTTTTTTCTCTATACTACAAAGAAATCTTTCTAACCATTTCTCTTATGTCTCCACTCGAACAAGCCTGTTCTGATATTATTCATAAAAATCTCGAATATTCGGGAGAGCAGATTTATCTCCTCTACGATACAGAATCTCCACTCGCAGAGCGACTTTCGACTGCGTATAAAGCGGTATTGCCAGTAAACTCTATCGCCCGTGAATTCAAGAATCCACCACAACCTCTGTATCGTGGCGGACTTTTGAATCCAGAAAATCCGTATATAGTCGAGCAGAAACGAGTCATAACTTCACATAATCTATCAGAAAATATCCGAGTTGGACTCGATCATCACGAAGTGATTGAAACTACCAAAGCAGAGGAAGTGGATCCTCAGATTGAATCTATCAAATCTGAGCTTCTTAGTCTTCCTAAAGGTTCGATTGCTATTTTGGTGCAATCCACCAATTTCCGTCTCTCGACTTTTCGAATTCGATTGGAGCTTTTTAATATCGGTGTGCACGTCATCGAGTTCAATCATCTCGCATATATCAAGGAAGAAGAGTTCGAGACTTTCGAGAAAACACTTGATTATCATACGGATAGTTATATAGAACAGTTGGAAAAGTTCGGAAGCTATATCGATCGTGGACTGACCCCTGTTTGTTACTCTTCTGAGGGACACACACTTACTTTCGGTCCAGTGGAACGAGCTCGTGGGAATACGGGAGATTACAGAAAGTCTGAACACAAAGGCGGGACTTTCCCGATTGGTGAGATTTTCACCGAAGCCATCGATCTGGAAACGGTTTCCTGAGAAGCACTCATAGAATCTTACCCAGGCGATACTTTTGAGGTAATTCACGATACTCCATTTTTGATTCGAATAGAGAAGGGGAGAGTTCTGCCGTCGGCTGACTTTCCACCCATGTTCCAGAAAATCTATAACTTCATACTCGAGGCCGAGGGGGAAGTCATGATTCGAGAATTTGGACTCGGACTCAATCCTGCAGTCAATCGCGAACATCCCCTCTCCGATATCAACTTCTACGAACGCAAAATAGGAGTGCACTTATCGCTCGGGAAAAAGCACGGAATCTACGGGAAAAAACTCCCAAAAACTATGGTGCAACGCTACCATATCGACGTCTTTCTCGACCTCGGAACGGTCTATATGGGAGAGGAATGTATATTTGAAAATGGGGGGTGGAGGTGGTAAAGGAAGAAATTATATCCTTAAATTTACTATTATGGATGAGAAAATATCACCAATAAAGAAAAATGCTAGCCTGATAACAAGTTGGATATTTGGTAGCTTCTTTGCTTTTTTAGGAATAGGTTCTATTTTTTCTGAACCAATTCCTGGAATTATCATGTTGATAATGGCAGTAACCCTTCTTCCTGTTTGTAATACATTCGCTAAAGAGAAGTGGAATTTTCATCTTTCTAGCAAGAGGAAAGCCTTGATTATTATCGTGTGTTTTATCTTATTTTCTGTAACAGTTTCAGAATCAAATACTCCTGTGATACAAACATCTGATTTATCAAAAAAAGAAAAAACATCTTCTGATAATGATGCATTGGTACAAACTAAACAAGAAGCAAGAAAAATAGTAGAGAGTGATAATGAAATCCCAGCAATCGCAAAAGAGGAAATTAAAATCATGTCTCCTTCTGCACTAATTTCAATCACAGAAGAATATTTTCTTGTGACTAGAATTGTTGATGGTGATACTATCGAAGTTATGATAAATGGCAAAACCGAAAAATTGAGATTGATTGGAGTTGATACTCCAGAGACTGTTGATCCTAGAAAACTTGTTGAATGTTTCGGAAAAGAAGCTTCAAATAAAGCAAATGAAATGTTGTTAAATAAAAAAGTTAAGCTCATTAGTGACGAAACTCAGGATGAAAAAGACAAATATGGACGCTTACTTCGTTATGTATATAGAGAAGATGGAGTTTTTTATAATAAATGGATTATTGAAAATGGATATGCTCATGAATACACATATAATAAGCCTTACAAATATCAGGCAGATTTTAAACAAGCAGAGAAAACCGCTAGAGAGAATCAATTAGGATTATGGTCACCAGAAATATGCAATATACCCGTAATGCAAGTGGTGCCAGTTACTACAATTAAACCTGTTATAACTAGTGGACAAGCAATAAATGGACATATTTTTTACACCTCAAGACATTATAAATCTATATTGTATTACTGTGATACTGACCTTGCTTGGCAAAGTTTATCGAAAAGTTATCTTGAATCCTATACAAGTACTACAACTCTTTTGCAAAAATATCCAACAAAAACTTTAAATGAACCATGTAAATAAATAAAAATCCCCGTACGGGGATTTTTATTAT
>JBAZVV010000080.1:0-5082 GCA_041660685.1 Candidatus Altimarinota bacterium
TATATAAGGTTTATTCATTTTCTTCACAATGTCAAAAGATAAAATTCGCTTGACACGATAAATTGTACACATTTTTTATACATAAAAAAAAGTCTCTTTATTATACCTGAAATGCCTTCATTTTTATGTCAGATTCTTTCAAAAAAAAAGAATAAAAAAACACATACCGAGAAAACTCAGTATGTGTTTTTTTATAGGTTTTACTTTCGAACTTCTTTGAGACGAGCAGCCTTTCCTTTCAATTCTCGAATAAAAGTAATATTCTTTCTGCGAACTTTGAAAGATCGAAGGATTTCAATCTTAGCAACTCCTGGAGAATAGATTGGGAAAATTTTCTCAATTCCAATACCATCAACATCTTTACGAACGGTGATAGTTTTATCAAGAGTTGTTTTTCCATGAGTCTTGATAACAAGACCCTTAAATTTCTGGATACGTTCTTTATTTCCTTCTTTGATAATCTGGTGTACTTCTACTTCCATACCAGTAACAATTTCTGGTCTTTCATCCTTGATAGAATCTTCTTGGATAGTTTTGATAAGTGTTGCGTCCATACGAACTAATGAATAACAAAATAAAACGAGTCGATAAACTCGACGAACGGGAAAAGTATATAGAAAAAATATAAAAAGCAAATTTTAGTTTTGTTTTTTATTGTACTCTCGCAAAAATCATCTCCTTACTTGAGAAATACTTGATTTGAGATGAAAAAATCATACAATCCAGATATATTCACTCCATCCTATTATCTATGTACCATCCTATTCGAAATACATCTGGATTTACTCTCATAGAACTCATGGTCGTTATTACGATTATTGGTATTCTTTTTGCGGGATCCTATGTTCCATATGATTATTATAGTCGATTATCAAGGATACGACTAACTGAAGAAAAAATCCATCAAACTATGGAGTATGCAAGACTCTTGTCACAAAATGGAGAACTCTTTCCTGGGACGACAAATAATGCAGATATTTGAATTCTCTTTACAAAAGGATCGCATGATATCAGCATGTTTGCCTTTCTCCCAGGAATGCACTCTTTTACAGAAAATGCCAGTGCAAAAATTATAAAAACAATCGTTCTCGAAGATGGAATCAATATCAATACTCTTCCGAAAGATATCATACTAGTAGAATATAAGGCGCCAAAGTGAGCTATAGAAATATATACCAGTCCGACCGAAACAGGAAGTACTTTCGATCTCGGAATAGGTTGGAAAACAGCAACAACTGGAACGATGCATCGAACTATCAAAATAGAAAAATAATTTTTTGTAACCTTCTCATTATTATGGAATATTCACGATTCTTCTCTCATTCACAAGATCAAAAATGATTTACGGTTTTGGAACTTATGGTTGGTATTGTTGTTTTTACACTCGGATTTCTTGGAGCTTATCTGCTCGTGGATAGTGCAAGCAATGCCTCTATTCGATCCAGAGATGAGATTATCGGGGCAAATATTATGCGAGAACAAATAGAACTGTTGAAAAATCTACGCGACACCAACTGGGCGCAATTTCGTTCTTGGAATTCTATAGAACTAGCAAAATCACCAACCGAACTAAGTAAAACATTGCAGATAAATAACTATTATGTTGTCACAAATAATTTTAGTGGAAATAAGTTCATACACATAGAGAAACTTCCTGAACTTTCTCTCTCTCAGGAAATTATTACGCAAGAATTTCAAAAAACCAATTCTTCTATTCGCCTCTGTATCGATACGCTCGGTCGATATTCTCATAATTGTGCGAATGGAAATGAAAAAACGAATTTTGCGTCTTTTATATTGATCGAACCTCTCATAACTAAAAACACACAGACTAATACTTCTATCCCTGTAGAACGCTGATACAAAGTGAAAGTCTTCTTCGTTAGTTTCAATAAATGATATCGTATTTCCAATATGAGCACGATTATCACCGACTGGAAAAGCCAATAATTCTCACTCTTTCTTTTTATGAAAAAAATTTCTTTCTCGTTCACTTTAAAAACGTCTGTCGCTTTTACGCTCATAGAACTCGTGGTTTCTATTACTATTCTCTCGATTATTATGCTATCGGTATTTGTTATATATAGCAATCTAATACAAGTCAATAAACGACTGGAAGATATGCGAATCGTACAGGAAAATATTCGAAATATCACCGAAAAAATTGCAACCGATGTCCGGGAAAAGTGAATCGATTTCAGTTATTATGATGGTTCCAGCTCTCTGAAAACCAATAATTATACAGGAAGTGGGAATAATATTCTCGCCATTCAATGAGGAAATAGATATTATTCTATGAGAGATGGCTTAGTAGGATGACCTATTCTCTGTAGCGAAGCGGATCAAAAAGATATCAAAATGCAGTGTTATATGGGCATAGAAGATATTTTCAATACACGAAAAGCTCTCTCAGACAATCGAGTGAGTGTCGAAAATATTCGGTTTTTCATCTCTGGAAATCCGAATGCATCCATTACGAATCTCTCACAAGAAGGGAAGGTTACTATAATTATTTCTCTTCGAATCAGTACCAAGGCAGGAATTAGTAGCGAAATTGCGAAGAGTGCCCATATGAGTGTAGAAACGACAATTAGTGAAAAAATATACAAACAAAATTAAAAACATATTTCTAAAATTTAATATATAATTCGAGAATAATGATGCACTCCCTTACTCAAAAAAAAGGATTCTCCACTATTATTGCCATTCTTATGACGGCTTTTTTAACCATATTTTCCGCAGGAATTCTCAATCTCTTTGTGGTAGAAAATGGGATGAATCATTTTCTCTCAGATGGGATTTCTGCGTACATGAGCGCCGAATGAGCTCTTGAATATACTCTTCTCAAAAGTTCCAATCATCGCGAAGGTTTCTCTGATACGATTACACATTCCGATGCAGAATCTCAACTTCTTCAAGCAAATATCACTTCTACAAATAAGAATACGAGTATTACTAGCATGCTTCGTGCATCTGACACAAGCTACACTGGAACAGTAACTCCAGGAAATTTCGAGATTATTCCTCTCTTTTATGACAAAGGAATATCTATCCAGAGTTCTACAAAGAATCCCAACAAAAATACTTCCAATATTATCAAAACCAATATCTTTCTAGTAACGCAGAATGGAGATTTGAGTTGGAATATCATTGGAAATGATACGACAGGAAAAACTTATGGTATTTCTGGAACTGGTGGACTTATGAGAAGCTTCGGAAATACGCCAAGTGCCAATTTTCAATCTGGCTTTGAAAAATCGAGCGATACCACCATTATGACTGCAGGAACCAGAAATATCACGAGTTTTCTCGGAACCTATGAAAATAATTATTTAATACTTTCGAATATTTCCAATAATCCCATCGATTATCATATATCAAGTGCAGATGGATTTGCACTTCCCATTCGATCTATCATAGCTTCTAGTACCGTTGGGAAAAGTAAACAAAATATCAACTTTAGTGAGAATCGTTCCAGACTTTTTGATATGCTGAAATACAGTGTGTTTAGTAAATAAATGTTTGTTTCTTAGTTTTTATCCTTCCTCACAATCTTCCTGTACCCAATTGAAATATAAAATTCAAATAGCCAGAGAATATAGCGAAGAGAAGTGAACAAGAAGTTAGATGGTTCCGCTTTTCAAGCGGAATTAATCCTTAACGCAACGAACTGAGAAGTCGTACGTCTGAGCAGTGTAAGCCCGATAGACCGAAGCAAAGCCGGAATACAGATTCGGTCCCCAAGAATTATTTGAAGACAAAGTGTAAATAGCAGACGACCAGTAGAGTCCACCATAGCCACGAAAAGCACAAGAGCTTCCACTAATACAATTGCCTGCAAGGGAAAGACCAAGCTTATTTTTGAGACTGTTTGGATTAGTAGAATTCCAACCGATACCATTAATGGTATCGGTATTAGTAGTCATACATTCCCATCCGACTCCCGTTGCATTAAAGGTAGTAATTTTATTTGTCCCAGTACATCCGAGATTCATTTCAAGAGTATCCCATTCAGTTTGAGATGGCAGATGATATCCTCCTTTACATGGACAAGTCGTGTTACTTGCTAGTATGCCGGTTCCGAGACAAGTACTTGTATTCATCGTATCCCATTGATAGAGTGCACCATAGATATTATTAGACTGTCCAGTAAGATAATCCGCTTCAGTCATAGTGGAAACTGTTTTTGCTCATGGAGGGGTCGCACAGGTCATGATACTTCCTGCGTAATTGAAACAGCTCGTTTGTACATAGGCAATAGCAGTCGATCCGATCGTAGAATTACATCCAGCCCAAACTTGTGAACCAACAATGACATTTGTTTTTCAGATTGGGCAATTTGAGTCTATAACTGTCCAATCTGGAATAGGAGCTACGATAACAGTAAGTATTTTCATGGTATTATCACTACAATTTCCTCCGACTGATGTGATATTGGTACTTCCGGCTGTGAGTGTTGTTATAGTCGTAGCCGAAACAGTGGCTACACCAATATTAGAACTCATGTAACTCGTCGGGTGAGTTGTACAAGTATCAGTAATAGTAACAGGTGTTCCAGTGGTGGTAGAAGTGGCAGAAAGAGAAAAAGTAGTGGTTGGGGAAGTTACTACTGCAGTATCATCCATCAAGCATCCCGTATCAACCAATGCTCCACTGGCATTTACAATCTGATAAGTACCAGATCCCATTGCCCTACCTGCTTGGTAAATGTCATCACAAGAAAAATAATTTCCTCCACTTTCTATAGTTACTCATGGCTCTGCCTGAATAGTAGCAAGACTAATCCCATTAACAACAAGATTTCACTTCATATCATAAGGGAGATTGTAACTTCCTCCACTGAGGATGAATTTATTCGTATTAGTATTCACATTAGTATCGGTTGTAACTGCAAGAAAAAGTGTAGGAAAGAGATTCTTCATAACACTCTTGTAATCACCTTTCACGAGTGCTTTCGGTCTATCTGTATTTTCAAGTGTGATAGCTATTTGAAACTGTTGTCTATTTATTGTAGTACTATACCAATATCCACTATTTGTACGTGGGTCTTTCGGTATATTACTCAGCACATTCGAGATAATA
>JBAZVV010000081.1:0-5028 GCA_041660685.1 Candidatus Altimarinota bacterium
AAGACTGAAATCATCAGAGATTAAGGAATGCTATGGTTCAAAGAATAACAAGGATGGTTATTACTACTATGAGTTCTACGAGGGTGAAGGCGGAGTAGGATTTTTTGGTGGGGAGAGGTTGAGGAGTTTTTTGAGGGGTTTGCATAGAGGGAAAATGTTTGGGAATAGTAGGACTATTGTAATGGATTCTGAAATTAATTCAAAAGTAAATGGATTACAGATTCTACAATCCATTATTTTGTCGTTTTTTGAAAAAGAGATAGAGTTCTTCGTAGACATTTTTTGATTCGTCGAGTGAAAGATATGACAATCCTTGTTTCATAAATGTATGACGAAAATTCTCTAATTCTCGGCCTCGTTCTTGGGTATATTGTTCTCGTTTCTCGTCATCAGAACTGTCTATAAAAAAATCGGCTTTTTGTGTAATGGTATGAATATTTTCTCCTATGAGTGTATTCTCAAAAGTATCGAAAATATGGATGAAAATACAGTCATTTTGTTTGGAGAGAGAACGGAGATGTTGTTCTCTGGGGAGTTCTAGACTATCGGAGAATATAAATATGAGATGATTTTTGATCTGTTGTTGATAAAGATTTTCTATAGCCAGAGGTAGGGAAGATTCTCATTCGTTGTTTTGTAGAATGAGTGCATTAAAATCCGTATGAATTCTTTGCAAATGTTCCATTCCCTTTTGTACTTTGTGCATTTTTTGGAGAGTATCCGAGAAAAACCAAGCACCGCTCGGATCATTGTTTTCTGCTGAAGAAAATAAGAGAAGAGAAAATGCTTCTGTCAGTGTTTCAATTTTCGTCTTTTGACTACTTCCAAAGTTCATATTTGCTCCGATATCTACGACGAAAAGTACTTTACGTTCACGATCTTCCTCATACTGTTTGATATATGTTTTTCCCGTTCGAGCACTCGCTTTCCAGTCAATACTCGCGACATTATCCCCGAGACTATATTCACGAATTCCTGCGAATTCCATTCCTGATCCATGAAAAGAAGTCTTATAATTCCCTGCGAGAAGCGAGGAGACTTTTTTGAATGTCACGAGATCTATCAGATGAAATGGATGTTTCATAGTAATGGAACAAAAAATAAGTATTCAAGTATATGTTCAAGTATACAAACTTTTCTCCAAAACAAAACTTTTGATTTACAAAAAAAACGATATACTTTCCTTGCAATTTTAATATATAAATATTTTCATATGAAACAGTTCTTTAAGTGGTTAGGGAAACATATAGCAGGAGCTTTAGTATTCTCATTGTTTTCTATACTCTTTATAGCGGGAATAGTTTATGCTCTGACATTTCCGAGTACTCCTCCAGTATGAGAAGTAGCAGGAGGAAAGTTTATGCAATATTTTAATAGTATCAAAGTGGCTTGTCCAGCAGGACAATATCTGAATGGATACGATGCGAATTTTGTGAAGCAATGTGCAACGGTACCTGCGGGACCTGCTGGTGCAAATGGAACAACTGGACCTCAGTGAGCTACTGGACTAGCAGGAATGAATGGATTACCAGGTGCTCCTGGACCTGTATGACCAGCAGGTGCATCATGATCACCCGATTCTGGAACTGTATGTGGATATACAGCAATAGATTTTCATCTAGTTACTCATGTATGGAGTACTGTAATTAGTACCTGTAAAGGATATAATCCAGCAACAAGCTGCCCACTTGGCTATACTCGCCACACTACGGCTAGTTATTGATCTGCACACTTTAATGCTGCATGGTGTACAAAAAATTAATTATATTATTCTCCCCTCAAATCTCCCAAAATCCAACCAGAGCCAAAATGGTAGGAGGAAAATAATCCCCCAAAGAAACCAGATATACTGAGGATGTCGAACGATAACAGAGGTAGTTTTTGCCTCTGTTTTTGTAAGTTTTTCGAGTTCTTGAAAAATGGAAGTCAGAGAAGTTTCATTTTTGGCATTATAGTAGCGTCCTCCAGTTATATATGCAATACTCGTAAGCATTTTCTCATCGAGAGTGGCACGAATTGGTTTTCCCATTGAATCACGAAAGTACTGTTTCTCTCCGAATCGATCGGTTATATAGAGATCAGTTCCTGCCGGATCACCGATTCAGAGTGTATAAATATTCACCCCTTGTTCCTTTGCGAGTTTCGCAGCAATCGTCGGATTGATTCCCATATTTGCCTCACCGTCGGTCAGAACGATAATAACTTTTCGTCTTTCAATAGCCCTCACTCCCGACCTCTCTCCTAGAGGGCGAGGGGAGGTTTTTTCATCCCCTTTCAAAGTATCGAGTGCAACCAAGAGTCCGTCTCCCATAGCGGTTCCAGAAAGTCCCGGGATATCCTGACGAATAGAATCGGTTGTCATCTGTTCCACGGCATCTATAAGAGCAGTGTAATCAAATGTCAGTGGAGTGGAGAGGAATGGTTTCCCTGCAAAAAGTATGATAGCAAGGCGATCGCTGGTGAAATGACTTATGAAATCACTCATAACTTTTTTCGCTGCAGTAATGCGATTTGGTTTAATATCTTCGGCAAGCATCGATTTGGAGATATCGAAAACTATCGCGATATCGATTCATTTCTTGGAAATATCGGTTCTCTTTGAGGAACTTACCGGATTCGCGAGGATACAAACAAAGAGTGAAAATATCACTATTTTTAGAGTGAGTGGCAGATAGAAATATTTCCATTTCCCATTTCCATAAATTTTGCATAAAAGCGGAGAGCTTCGAAAGTATGTTCACTTTTTTCGGTTCTTAAAATCTCCCCAAATAATTATTGGGATGATACAAAAAAGGAGAAAGAAATATGGAGAAAGGAAAGTCATAGATGAGGAAATTGAAAGCTAAAATCATGAGAGAAAATGCCCCATTCTCGTTTGTTTCGTCTGGAGGTATGCTTTATTGTATTCATTATCTTGAATAATCAAGGGAACACGTTCATTGACAATGATTTTATACTTTTCAAGCGAGCGAATCTTGAGTGGATTATTGGTGATAAGTCGTATAGATTGGATATGTAAGGTTTTGAGTATTTCCTGTACGATAGCGTATTCTCGGTTGTCTATAGGGAATCCGAGTTGTTCATTGGCATTAATAGTATCGAATCCTTGATCTTGCAGGGCATATGCACGGATTTTATTGAGCAAACCAATATCTCGTCCTTCTTGAGCGAGATAGATAAGAACTCAACTTGTTTCAGAGATCATTCTGAGAGATTGATCCAGTTGTTCCCCACAATCACATTTGAGAGAGTGAAAAACATCACCTGTCAGGCAGGATGAATGAATCCTACAAAGGATATTTTTTCCTGTAGAAATATCCCCAAATATAAGTGCACAATGTTCCTTGATACCTTCGGAAAAACCCCAAATAGTTGCTGGACCATAACGAGTTGGGAGATTGGCGTGGGGCATGAGAGTGTAATCCATGAGGATAATGATAGGAATATTTTTTATCGCATCTCTACGTTTCTAAAATGCGTAAGACGGTGACTTTTTTGCATTTTTTGTATCGCAATAAAATCGATTCGCACAAAATCTTCGCTCAGTTTTTTCTGCATACAGTACCAGTGAACAGCGAAGAGAAAACGTTTTTTCTTCGTTTTAGTAAAGGTTTCCACGGCACTTCCGTGACTTTCTCCCGTTCGGTATTTGACCTCAAAAAAGACGGTAATTCCGTCTTTTTTTGCGATTATATCAATCTCCCCACCTTTCGATGCCACGAAATTTGTATCGAGAATTTCGTATTCATGTTTCTGAAGATATCCAATAGCGAGAAGTTCCGCCTGATCTCCAGTGGTTCGAGAAGAAATGGTCATAATTTAGAGATTAAGGGGAGAAAAATATTTTCTTATCTCTCGTCACTATTTTCTGGTTTCTAGAAACTATCCACTATTCCACATCCACACTATTCATATCCTTAATCTTCACTTCTCCGTTTACTTTTGGATTGTAGTACCCGATGAGAAGTTTGATGAGATCATCTTTTTTAAGTTCATCACTCTTAATTCCAATACCTTCGAGACTCGTTTTGATCGTAGAAAGTCGTTCGAGATTTCATTTTTTCATTTTTTCTGCTCGACGACGTTTGTCTCGGATGGAAGTCACGGTTTCCTCGGAAGTAATCGCTGCCCAGAAAGTTCTGAAAACCCCGGCAATCCCTTTGTCTCGGACACTTCTATCTTCGTCCGTATCGTACGGAACGACGATATAAAAATCTTTTTTCATAATCTGTGCCATATCGATCAGGTTCGTGAGAAAATCCACATATCGATAGGTTTGTTCTTGAAGAAGGGTATTTTTCTGTTTCAGAGCCAGGGTTTTGAGTTTCATGAGATATCCTTCTATATCGACCTTGAGAGACCGAACAATGATTTGAATAGGGAAACGAAGAGAGTTCAAAAAACGCTGATACCCGATAATAATCGAATCCTGTTCTTCCTCGCTTTTGAGATTGAAATTCACAGCATGAACTTTAAGTACCATACGAGAAGAACCATCTTTCATGATCATACAATTGTCTCGAATCTCAGAAAATGGTAGATATCGTTGTGTTGTTGCATCCTTCGTAGTCGTTTTTGCAGCTTTCATAGAAGCTGTAGTTTTGTTGGACATAATTTTGTTAAAAAAAGAATATTTAATCTGGATTGCTTCGCATCTTGCAATGATAGGGAACTTATAATTTTCCTAATTTCTCTTCCACGCTCTCAAATGTTTTATGACTATTTTTATCGACTCAGCCCGATTGTATTTCCTCAAAATTACGGACATATCAGACTTCCAGAGAATTATAGCTATCAACTCACTTGGACCAGACGCGATTCCCGACATTCAGATTGAGTCGTATCAGATTGAGGAAAAAAGGGACGAAGGTCATCTCCGTATGACGGAAAAGCGCAATAATGAGGGTCAAGCCGACGATGATAAGAGTGGGAAAAAGTGCCACGTCAGCACCGATGCTTGGCTCCAGAGACTTAAATACAGAGTACCCAAAACCACCACCAACCATAATGATAGTGAGTTGTCGGAGA
>JBAZVV010000082.1:0-4874 GCA_041660685.1 Candidatus Altimarinota bacterium
TCTAAACCACTAGACGAAGCGGAGGAAATGAGACTCAAAACAGGTGGTATGCTCTCGGCAATTATGGGAACTAGCAATCTTGTACCAGACATGGAGGAGCTTATCCGAGATGCGGAGATACTTACAGCCCTCAGTCAGCGAAATAAACATCTCTCCAAATTTCATTTTCAAAATCAGTCAGGAATCAAAGTAAGTGAACAACTTCACTGAAAAACCGTCACCATTATTCATAACAAAGATGATTTCGCAAAAACACTCGGACGAATGATGCGAAAAATGAGGATGATAGTAGATATCGTAGATACTCTCAATTTTAATCCATCTACCGATTCATCAGATGTAGTAATTCTCGGACCATGACCAGGAAATATTAATGATATGAATGATCAAAAAATGAAAGCACTCACAACTCATACACGAGAACTTATGAAACAAAAGCGAAATATCCTTGGAATATGTCTCGGATATCAAGTAATTGCGAAAGAAATGGGGATGGAGATAGAAAAGCTTCCTAGTCCGACACAAGGAGTACAAATCAATATGAAAATCGATGAAGTTTCTCAAATGCTCGGGTTCTATAATTCATTTTGTCCTACAAAAGAAGGGCAATATTTGCCTATTATCCAAAAAGAAAATATCTCTGGATTTCAGTTTCATCCAGAATCCATTATGAGCGAGAATGGATTTAAAATATTACATGATGAATTGGTGCGAATATTTACTTTTTGTCCAAAGCTACGATAGAACCAGTATTGAAATTTTTACAGAAATACTCATTAGCAAGCCTTTTATTGCCAAGAAAACAAATTATAAAAAATCCCCATTCGATATGTGAATGGGGTAATTTGTAGCAAAGAGATACTATTTGTGATAGTACTCAGAATGATTTTCAATCATTGCATAAGTCGCACGATCTAGCAACTTCTGTTTCTTTTGTGCAATCTCTGCACGATGAACCCAGAGGTAAAGCGGACGTATAAATTCAACATCCAGCCATTCTCCTGTCTTTTCCAGGAAAACTTCGAGTTTCCCCAGAACCTTCTTTTGTGTTGCGTTTGCCATGATAACTTTCCTCCCAAATAGGTAAAATGCTACATGAAAAATCGTGAATCTCTTATATGCAAAAAAGTATATTTGTCAAATAATTTATGCACTTGCAAATTGATTACAGCCTTTCTACATAACCTTCTTTATTTCTCTACAAACTTTCTCAAACATATTTTTCGGAGAATGTATTTCTATCACTCGACTTACGAGAACAGATTCTTGTATATTTTCCCGTATTCTCGGAAGTTGTCGGGTTCGCCATATTGCTGTATTTAAGAGAAAATCCTGACGAAGTTCGTTTGGGATTTTCTTGTTCCAACCAATACGTTTCTCTTTTCCGAGTATTCATCTGAGAAACCGCCGTATGATACGGATGATATTCCCCAATGGTAAATGATTGAGGATAATAATACCATCAACGCGATGTATCATAAGTTTGAGTATCGAAACACTACTTCCCTCTATAATCCAATCATCTGTACCTACTGCCTGTTTCTGGAGATTTTTGTATTCTTCATTTTCGTTCCATCATTCCTGCCACTGAAGTTCGTCCAGATGAACAACAGGAATATCGTAGTGAATTCCGAGTTTCTGAGCGAGGGTAGATTTCCCCGATCCACCTGGACCGACGATATAGATACGCATAAGTTTCTAGATGATAAAATATTCTAAAACCCACTCTGCAACTCCAACATCTTCGCATAGATTCAATCCTTCTCAACGAGTTCCATATGCTTTCATTCTTCGACAATCTGACCGCCCTCGAGAACGAGAATAACATCCGCTTCTTTAACCGTCTGAAGTCTATGAGCTATAATCAGAACGGTTCGTCCTTCGAAAAGAGTATGAAATGCTTGACTGATTTTCTCTTCGGAGAAACTATCAAGTGCTGAGGTTGGTTCATCGAGGAGGATAATATGTGGATTTTTAAGGAATATCTTAGCGATAGCGAGACGTTGTTTCTGCCCTCCAGAAAGCTTCACTCCTCTTTCTCCAATCTCCGTTTCGAGTCATTCTGGAAGATGGGAAATAAAATCACACTGAGCTTTATTCAGAGCTTCTTTGACCTCTGAATCAGAAGCATGGACAGATTTTCCTTGCATCAAATTTTCGCGGATCGTTCCATCAAATATTTGCGGATCCTGGGTAAGATATCCGATATTTGAATAAAATGTAGAAAGATTAACAGTCTGGAGATTAAATCCATCCACCGAAACTTTTCCTCCTTTTGCTGAGAGGAATCCCGATGCAAGCTTCATAACGGTTGTCTTTCCTCCTCCAGAAGGTCCAACCAGAGCATATTTTTTCCCAGCTTCAAAAGTATAAGAAAATTTCTGAAGAATAGGATTATCTTCTACATATGTAAAATCTACATTCTGAAAATGAATCTCTCATTTTTGGTATTCAAAAGCATCTCCACTAAAAAGATTTTTGGTTTTTGGACCATCCTCGATTTTGGTCCAAAGTTGTTCTATGCTCACAATCTGATCGGAGAGATTCATATAGAGTTCGGTCATATCGAAAAATAATCCAGAAAGTGTTCCTGTAAGAGACGCGAGAAGGATCAAATTTGGTAAAGATATCCCTCCTTCCAGATACGAATGCCCCAGTGTCCAATAAAGAAATATAAGAATACTATATGAAAAAATACGAGCTCATTGGAACATAAGCATCTGAATCCCTACCTGTTTTTGAAATGGTTTTCTATATGCTTCATTACTTTCATCTAGAGAAAGAAGAGTTTGTTCGAGACTCAAATTTTGTGTAATCTCGAGTCGAGATTGAATAGCTCGAATAAACCTTCTATCATATTCTGTCACAGACTTCACTCGCTCTATCTTATAAACACGGAGACGTTTGTTGAGAAAATAAATCACTATAACTCCTATCGCAAATACCAGTCATGCAACCAGAATAATTTTCATAGACTGTTGCATTATCAAAAAACCTGTAGGAATCGCAACAGTGAAAAAACGAGTAGTTTCCTGAAATATACTACTCAAAGAACTATTCCATGCCTGTCATCCTTTATCGATAATAGAAAATATTCGAGCAGATCCAAGTGATTCAGCATAGTTATTATCCAATTCACAGGCCATTTTTACATAACGACGATGAATAAAAATCCAAGTTTTTGAGCGGAGATTTGGATTTCCTGTATGACGAATAAAAAAGACGAATATATAAAAAATAATAAGTGAAGCGACGAATCCAAATATAAGCTGCTCAAAAGCTGGTGTATTACGTTCGAGTAAAAGAGCAGTAAACCGCGACAAGAGAAAACTGATAAGTATAGCCCCAAACGATACAAAGACGATAATACGCAATACCAATAAGAAGATGTCTATTTTTGCATATTTATAAGGAGAAAAGAAAAGACGGAGACGAGATTTCATAGGTATTTAGTTGAGAGAAATAAGAAGTTTATCTATATTTTCATAGATATCTTCATCGGACTGAATAGTGTAAATATTTTCATGTTCCATCGGGAGTTCCAGACTCTCTTTGAATGAGAGAAAAGTTTCCGGAGAACACTGACTCAGAATATGAGTGGTATTATCGTTTTTTTCGCCCCTTTGTCCAATTCTTTCCATAGAAAGACTATCCGTAGTAATAAGATGAATTCCGAAAATATTCGTTTTTGATCAGAATATATCATATGTCTGTTTTCGGTGGACATACTGAAGATTCGTACCATCTATAACTATCTTATAACCTTCCGAGAGAAGTTCTTGTGCGAACATATACAATACATTATATGCTTCTTTGTATTCGCTTGGTTGACACTTTGTATCTCCAAAAAGAGCGTACGTAATATTCTCACCAGACAAAACGGTATATCCATGATTTTTATACAAATACCGAGAAACATAACTTTTCCCCGTTCCAGGAAGTCCCATCAAAAGAATACAATCAGGATGCTCTGATTTCTCTCAATAAATAAGCGTCGTGCGAGCCTTTTCGAGAGATGCTTCTCGGGGATTTTGCATAGGAAATGGTTGTGAAGAATATACTTTTTTTTAAAACCCACTCTGCAATTCCAACATCTTCGCATACACGATATTTATCGTCACCAGTCGCCAAAAATACCCAGATTCTCGGAAGATTGGTTCAAAAAAGCGTTTAATGGTTTGGATGATGGTCATAACTAAATTTCTTAAATACTAAATATTCTGTATAAACTTTCCTTCTTCTCTTCTCCATTCTTCCAAAAGCTCCCAAATATGTGAAGGCTTTACTTCACTATCGAACTCAGAATTTTCATCATAAAATCCGACGTGTTCGTGTTCAAAACCATGAGAACATTTTGTTATATCCACACTGAGAAAATCTTCAGTATTTTTAATCTCGTACCAGAAATCAAAAGTAGTTGTGCCATCCGAACGAATAAATTCTTGAGTATAGACAAGATTCCCAATCATAGGCTCAACTCCGAGTTCTTCAATCAATTCTCGTTTCAATCCTTCTATGCGAGATTCTCCTATTTCCAGTGTCCCGCCAGGGAGACAGTAAAACCCACCTCGTCCATTCCGTGAAGCTGCTTTACAGAGAAATATTTTCCCTTCGTGAATAATAACTCCACGAACTTTCGTGGTGATAAAATATTTTTGAGTTTCCATAATGAATAAAACTTAGTGAGTAAACAATTTCAATATAGGGAATATCCCAAAGAAAAAAAGAAAAAAGAAAAGAAAAATAACAGATTAAAGTATAATATCTTTTAAATAAATAAAATATTTCAGATGTCCTCTTTCTGTAAGTACCTCCTGAAGTATTCCATTGAAATGTTCTGCGAGCTTTACACTAGCAATATTGGTCTTATTTAC
>JBAZVV010000083.1:0-4872 GCA_041660685.1 Candidatus Altimarinota bacterium
GGGGAGGGTGTTGTATTTTCGGTAATAGGTAATACGTCATATCCTGTCTGAAGGATGAACTCTGGTGAAGCGAATGCAAGTGCAATTATTCCACGGATTTTTGTATTTTGTGTGGTGGTATTTTGCGGTGTAAAAGCCATACTGGCACCAGTACTGCTCGTTGTTGCATAGGTCCGAATTTTTGCTTTTACTATTTCAGGCAATCGTCTAGAAGAAAGAATCGCATCCTCGATCTGAGTTATAACTTCATCGACACTGGATTGTTGTACCAAATTAGCTCCAGAATTTACGAGAAATGATCAACTGAAATTTGAATAGGTGCTTCCTGAGTAGACAAATGACCCCGATGAAACAGTGAGAAGTGATCCAGAGAGATGGAGATTTCCCTGATCGATAGAAAGATTTCCAGATCCGATTTGTATGGTGAAATTTGGCAGAGAAATATTTCCCCCACTATAGGAAAGAGTATTTCCAGAAGCAGAGTTCAGTATTATATTTCCTGTTCCTACTATGGAAATACTTCCAGAATAGGTATTGAGAAGAGAAGTTGTAATCGGAAACGAACCAGAAAGAGTGATACTCGTAGTAGGAACTATATTGGAAAATAGATAACTTCCTGTTGTAGTAGTCGAGGAAAGGCGTGTTGCAAAACTCATCCATTGGTTTTCGGTATATGCCGTAAACCATTTACCATTATCATCAAATCCGTCCCGACCAAAAACGCTTCCTGGAAAATAGGGTCTCCAATTGAGCATATTGAGAAGTTCTGGATCATAAATACGTGGATCAAAAGTGAGAGGATCCTTATCATGAAGGATTTTCAGTGTACCAATACCAAGTTCGAGTGGATTTTTGTAGGATACTCCATTCATGGAAATATCTGAGTACAATAAATCACTGGAAAGAAGTGTTTTGATACTGGGTAACATTTCAAAGTTATTGGCTCGAATGTTTGCAGCAATACTATCAAGCTCTAGTCTCGTAGGTTTTCCATGGATATAAAATCGGAAAAGTCGATCTGCGAGAAAGAGAGAAATAGCCTCCGATCTTTGTGCGAAGATATAATCAATTGTATTATCAGTAAGTCCATTGTTTCCGAGTAATGGGGTCTGCATAGCGCCAAGATCGAGAACCCCCGATGTAGAGTTATAAAAAGAAGAAAATGGATTGGAAATAAGAGTGCCAGAAAGGAAAAGTACTCCTGTTGAGGTATTATGTTTCTGAGGATTATAGCTTACAATATGGGAACCACTATTGGATTCGAGTCCAGTAAGGATCTTCGCGAGAGCTGCCACGTCAGTTTCTTCATAGTTTCTGATACTTCCGAGTTCTTTGGATTCACCTGGTTTATATTCTCCCATCAAAAAGAGCTGCATAAGTTCTCGAGCATAGTTTTCATTTGGAGAATTTTGATTGGATTGATCGAGGAGATCGAGGAATTTCCCTTCCGCATAATCTCCTGTCTGGCCATTGTTAAAAAGAATTTGTTTTATGAGGGTTTTATAATTTCCCAGAGCATTTGTATACAGAAGATCCTGTTCATTTTTGATATCTAGAAAACTAATGGTTGCAGATTGATTGACAGGAAATATATCCTCGAAAAGTGAGAAAAGTTTCACTTTTGCTTCGTAAGGATCCCGATAATATCGCAATTGATAGAGATTACGCATATGAGTTTCATTGTTGAAATCAAACCCACTCGCTGTTAGTGCCGTCACTTCTACATCGTACGAAGCACGATTTGGTCCCAGAGCATTTGGGAAGAGAAGATTCACTGCAGCAGACGCACTTCCTGCCTGAAAGAGTTGATTGATTATCGTCGGTGTCGCACCAAGAAGTGATTTGCGAGCGAGATGTTCCGCTTTTTCGCGTGTCCAAGGACTGGCAATTCCATTGGTTGATACTGCATAGAGCATAACCGGAGAAAATACAGAATATAACCCCATATATATGAGGAGTAGGGCTGAAAATACACGTTTTACCATACTATCGAAAGTTGAGAAAAGTAAAAAGAAGATACTATTTATCTGTATTTTGATGAATATATCTTCTTTTTGTTTGTATTTTTGTGAATTTGGAGGGATGTATGAGTATATGTATTTGAGAGAAAAATCATAAATGTTATGATATTTTCTGATTCTTTTATATGTATAAAAATGTTCTTGTCAAGTAATTTTCTCAGGGAAGAGTAGGGTTATTCTGAAAATTGAAGTGCCATAAAAAAGAAGCAAAGAATTTCTTTGCTCCTACGGTATGAATATGTATGAGATTTATTTTAAAAAAAGAGAAGCAAGAAGATTGTTTGTTTTTCGTTGAATTTGTTGTGTGGTTTTTTGAATAGGCATCATACTGCATGGTATATGAGCATATCCCGTATCTCCGCCCTCATCTATAGAGCAAGTACCATCGCTTCTTTTCCTATAATTTACGTCGCTTAAAGCCGTAATATGCTTACATTGACTTGCTGGTACCACTGTATCTAGTTTAATAGTTCCAGGCTTGGTAGCAACAAAAATTTCTGCATTTCTAGCATATATACAATTTTTAGTTGCTTCTATCTTACTTTCTTCTCCATGAGCTGGTCCAGAAGCAAGAGCTCACATAAGTGCCATGGAAGCGAGACTAATTTTATTTTTTGTATTCATAGTATGAAAAGTTATATATTAAAATAACTCGTATACTGTAGTATAAAAATAATTCATTGTCAATGAGTTGCCTAGGAATTTTCAATAGAAAAATATCAAATAATAAACTGACAGGAATTTCTAAACTTATATTTTTGGTGGACTCCAATCAAAAGGTCCATTTGTAGGAGTTTTTATATCATCGATTATGTAAGATAGAGGAACTTTTCATCTTGTTTTTCACTGCACCAATTGTTCTAGTTCTAGATTGGTAAATTTCAAAAGTGGTTTATTGTGGTGATATCGTATCCATTGAACAGAAGTAGATCATTGAAGATCTCCGATATGGATGTATGATTCTTGTATCATTCACATCGTTTCTTTTTCATCTGAGAGAGATTTGGTGAGTTCGGTAATCTGTGACCAATGGAGTTGAAAATCTTTCCAATCAACAGGGAGTCTGCGAAAAAACTCTTCTATAGATAATTTCCGAAACAATAAGAGTGATGTATTATAAGTCTGAGATAATCCTGTAGGATTGAGAAATATTTCTATAAAATCATTTATGATTGATAGTTGTTTCTCCTTACTAATACTTGTAAACAATGGTATATCATCAATAATAGATAGAAAGATAATCTCTCTATAGTTCTGTAGTGCTTTTTTTGCATTCGTGAGATTTTTTTGTTTTTTCTCTATGGATACTCTGAGATCTCGAGAAAATATATTGAAATTATTTTCATAGTCTCATTTTTCTATAGATTTTGCTCCATTTATATATCTTTCTGCAATTATGTGACAATTGATAATCTTCCCTCGGATAATAATTTCCTCGGCGATAATAGTACAGTCAAAAATATTTGTATCATTGAGGATTTCTATGCGTTTTGCGATGAGGGTTGAATGAGTAATGTCTCTTTGTAATCGAATGGTTCCATTTCTGGCTTCCAGATGTGCATTATTAGCATGTCCATCGATCCCGATATCCCCAGTATTACTTATGATCGTGCCACTATTTGTAATGGTTGCTATTCGATACTGCATAGTTCTTGTAGCACCACTATTATATCCAATAACATTTCCATGAATTATCACATCCTGTTCCGTATAAGTACATCATTCCATATTTTCTCTGATTTTTAGATTTTTATCTGCAATACTTTCCCCATGTTTCACCTCCCGTATTGTATGCCACTTTTTTTCGGAGTTTATAGTCTGTATTATTTTTTCAGATGCATTTAGACAAGCTTTTTCAGAACTTTGATTCTTCGGAATGATATCCTCTTGTGATCAAGGAATACGTGTTACATTTATTGGCATATTTTATAGTATTGATATATTTTCTATTTTATCTTTGCTTATAGTAAGAACTTATCTTTTTCCGTCAAGAGTTTATTGATTCTCGATACTATATTGGAAAGAAATTCTCTGCTTGATTTCATTTCATTTTTCTGTATTATCGAGAAGAAATTTACTTCTGGAAGATATATAAATGTTATGCTACAACTCGACCTCCTCACTCAATCTATCAATCTCCTTTCTCGTAAAGAGTTTCTTGAAAAATCTGATATTTCACTCCTTCAGGAGCTTCTTCGTGAACATAATCGTCTCTATTATACCGAGCAATCTCCGATTATCTCTGACCGAGAATACGATATGCTTTTTCAGGCTCTCAAAAATCTCGAAGAAAAATATGGGATATGGGATTCTGCTTCTCCCACCAAACGTATCGATGTTTTGGTTTCCAATCAGTTCCAGAAAGGACTCCATGCTTCGCAGATGATATCACTTGATAACACCTACGATGAAAATGATATCACTGATTTTGAAGGTCGTATTCATAATATCCTGAAATCCGATGAAACACTTGCATACGCGATGGAACTCAAATTCGATGGACTGGGACTTTCTCTGACATATAGAAATGGTGAACTCGTGAAGGCTCTGACTCGTGGAAATGGGGTAGAATGAGAAGATGTAACGGTCAATGCTCTACAAATCACAAGCATTCCACGATCTATTTCTTTTCGGGATAAAGAAGTGGAGATCCGCGGAGAAGTAGTACTTCCTATTTCCGAGTTTATACGTATCAATCGAGAACGTATGGAGACAGGAGAAAAAGTATTTTCCAATCCACGAAATGCTGCATCAGGTAGTCTCCGTCAGTTGGATTATACTATCACTGCATCACGAAAACTTGCTTTCTATGCCTATAGTTTCCCTTTTGCGGAAACCGAAGAGGGGAGAG
>JBAZVV010000084.1:0-4719 GCA_041660685.1 Candidatus Altimarinota bacterium
CCCAGGAAACTCATCCAAATACTATCATAGTTCGAACTAGCTGGCTCTATGGCGGAGGGAAAGATTATAAAAACTTCGTCAATACGATGTTGAAACTTTCAGAAACGAGAAACGAACTCCGTGTTATAAACGATCAATTCTGATCCCCAACATATACAGGAGATTTATCCGAGGCTATCGGGAAAGTTATAGGGCATATCGAAGATTTCCAAGGAAAGACACTCCAGTTATCAGGTACTACTCCCGGAAACGGGATAACTTGGTTTGACTTTGCAAACGAAATCTTTAAGATGACGGGTAAGAAAATGAATCTCATACCTTGTACCAGTGCAGAATACCAGACAAAAGCGATTCGACCAAAGTTCGGTAAGATGCGAAATAATAGTTCGATACAGATGCGGGATTGGAAGGAGGGATTGAGGGGGTATTTGAAAGAAAAAAGATAATCTTTTACAAGAAGTTCATTAAGATTTGATTTTTATAAAAAATAATTACAATTCTCTTAGTTATACTTTTTCATATCTAATAGAAATGAAATATACTGAAATTCAGCAAAATTTAGAAACACTGCAAGTCTTTGGAATCAGTGACTTAAAGATACTCGATGATAAATTCAATAAATCAAAACTTTCAGACTGGAAAAAATCCGGATATATCAAGCAGATCATCCGATGATTTTATCTCTATGGAAATGCTAAGATAAATCAGAATTTACTGTTTAAAATATCAAATACAATATATACTCCAAGTTATATATCGCTCGAGAGTGCTTTTTCCTATTACTGACTTATTCCTGAACAAACCTTTAGTATCACTGCTATTTCTACGAGTAAAACCACTCGTTTTGATTGCGATTTCTCTCATTTGGCTTATAAAAAAATCAAACCCTCTCTATTTTGGTGATATCAAATAATCACCGTCAATCAAACAAAATTCCTGTTGGCGGAACCAGAAAAAGCGATTATTGATTATCTGTACCTCAATACTCATATAAAATGAACAGAAGACTTCAGATGATTACGAATAAATAAAGAAGTTTTCAGAGAAAAAATAGATGAAAAAAAACTCATAAAGTATGCCAATATGTTTGGTAAAAAAACGGTAATAGAAACGGTAAGTCTTCTCATAAACTTCATAAAAATATGATAGATCTTGATTATATTAAATCCTTCTACTCAGGAAAAGAAAAGATATTTGAGCAGTTTATCCTCAAAGAATATCTCCAATACACCATATTGGATATTATTTTTTCATCAAAATATGCTTCTCATCTTTCATTTCTCTGATGAACCGCTATTCGACTCATTCATCATTCTACGAGATTTTCCGAAGATTTGGATTTCGACAATTTCTCTTTATCGGAAGAAGATTTTGAATGACTCTCTGGGGTCGTGAAAGGAGAACTCCAGAAACTCGGGTACGAGGTAGAGATAAAGAATGTATATAAATGAGCTTACCGGTGCTATATACGACTCCCGAAGATTCTCAGAGAACTCGGATTTTCTGCACTTGATGACGAAAAAATACTCATACAAATTGATACAGTAAAACAGGATTACCTATACAAATCTGATAAAAAAATCATCGATAAATTCGATGTCTATAAGATGATAAATGTCTATCCTTTGAGTATCATTCTCTCCAAGAAAATACATGCACTCATAGACAGGAAGAGAACAAAATGAAGAGATATATTTGATATAGTTTTCCTCTATAAATTCACTTCTCCCGACTTTGATTATCTCGGAGCAAAAACAGAGATAAAAAATACTATTGAGCTCAAAAAGACATTACTTGATTTCTGTAAAACAATATCCCTCCCCGAGATGGCAAACGATGTAATTCCTTTTCTTATAAATCCAGATGAAGTACAGAGAGTATTGTGATTTAAGGAATTTATAGAAGAATTATAGGGAAGGTATTATTGATTCGCCCATATCAGCATCAAACAGAAGTGTCCGAGTTGGAAGAGGTAGTATTTTGTTTGACTTTAGAGGGAGAATTTGTAAGATACAAATAAGTTAGAAAAGGCATGAATTTCATCACTAATCTCCTCTTTTATGTCCTCTGTTCCACAAATCTTCTCCAACTTCGTCATATTCCAAACTACCACTGGAAAAATTAATATCGATGTCTATTTTCAAGATGAGACCCTCTGGCTGACCCAGAAAAATATGGCAGAGCTTTTTGAGGTGAATGTGCCCGCTATTTCCAAGCACCTGGATAATATCTATGGGGAAGGAGAACTTATTAAAGAGGCAACTGTTTCCATTTTGGAAATAGTTCAAGATGAGGGTGGGAGAAGAGTGAAAAGGAAAGTGGAATACTACAATCTCCACGCTATCCTTGCCGTCGGATACCGAGTGAATAGTGGGCGAGCGATAGAGTTCCGCAAGTGGGCGAGTACGATTCTGGAGGAGTATATCATCAAGGGTTTTGCGATGGACGATGAGCGATTGAAGCAGATGAAACACTTCGGAAAGGATTACTTCGATGAGATGTTGGAGCGGATTCGGGAAATCCGAGTGAGCGAGCGACGACTCTATCAGAAGATTACTGATATCTACGCATTGTCAGCGGATTATGATACGGAGTCCGACATTACCAAACACTTTTTCGCAAGCGTTCAAAACAAACTCCACTGGGCTATCACTTGAAAGACGGCAGCAGAAATCATATATAGCGAGGCAGATAGCACCAAAGCTTTTATGGGACTCAAAACCTGGAAACAAGCTCCAAAAGGAAAAATCCTTAAGAGTGATGTGATAGTGGCAAAAAACTACTTAAGCGAAGAACATATAAAAACACTCAATGCTCTCGTAAATTCCTACCTCGATCTCGCCGAAAGCAGAGCTACAAATAGAAAAGTAATGAATATGAAGGATTGGGATAGTTATCTCCAACAATTTCTAGAACTCGCGGGACATCCCATCCTCGACCATGTCGGCACCATCTCGATGCTCGAAGCGAAGCTCAAAGCTGAGAATGAATCTGAACAATATAGGGTTATTCAGGATAGACTCTATGAGTCGGACTTTGATAGATTAGTACAGAATATGAATCTTTTAAAATAGATTGATTCGCTCACACTAACATCAAACAGAAGTGTCCGAGTTGGAAGAAGTGGTAAAATTCCTCCACTTTTCACTAAATTTATCTAAATTTAAATAATTACATATGTCTATACTTGCCATTACCTCCATGTACGCAAATCCGCTTCATCCCGGACATATCGAGTGTCTCGAATTATCAAAATCCGAAACAGGAGCAGAGGAACTTTGGGTTATTATCAACAGTGACCGTCAAGCAGAACTCAAAC
The DNA here is from genome assembly GCA_041660685.1 of Candidatus Altimarinota bacterium. GTDB lineage: Bacteria > Patescibacteriota > Gracilibacteria > BD1-5 > UBA2023 > UBA1545. The sequence goes on from JBAZVV010000084.1 coordinate 3,320, forward strand.
GAGGAACCAAAAGCTTTCAAGACGAACAATTTCGTATGAAAATAGTCGAATCTCTAAAACCCGTAGATCGGGTTTTTCTCTCGATTGACCAAGACAGCAGTGTATGCATGAGTCTTAAGTATCTCATCGATGAAGCGAAAGCGAGCGGAAAATACGAGAAAATTATCTTCACGAAAGGATGAGACAGATTTGCTACAGAAATCCCGGAAGCGATTCTTCTCAGATCTGAGTGAGTGGAAATAGTTGATGGACTCGGAGCAAAAAGTCATAGTTCCAGTGATTTTGTTACAAAAGTAAAAGACCGGACAGATGAGAAAAATCTCGAATCAAAGCTTGCAAAACTTCCAGAGCTCTTGACGACAGGAGGGTATCTCGAGATAGGAAACCGTCCGTGGGGAGTCTATTATGTCATGGAGGATAATCTTCTCTATAAAGTAAAGAAGATTATCGTGGAACCAGGATGTCGTCTCTCTCTCCAATCCCATGAGAAACGGAGTGAACATTGGACAGTAGTCTCATGAATAGCCACTGTGGATATCCGTGGACCAGAATTCAAGACGATAGAACAACTTCGTATCCTCAAGGAAAATGAATGATGTCATATCCCTGTTTGATACCTTCACCGTCTTGCGAATAGCGGAACTGAGCCACTTGTCATAGTAGAGGTACAATGTGGTGAATATACTGGTGAGGACGACATTGTACGATTTGATGATGAGTATGGAAGAGTGAAATAAAAATGAAAATAGTTTTTGAAAATCCTTTACTTTCCATATACTACTGCCACATTTATTTTAATAAAAAGCTCTATGAAAAAAGCTCTTATAACAGGAATTACCGGGCAAGATGGTGCCTACCTCACAGAACTATTGCTTTCAAAATGATACGAAGTACATGGAATTAGAAGAAGATCTTCCCTCTTCAATACAGAACGTATCGATCATCTTCTTCAAGATTCTCATGATAAAAGAAGTCATCTTCATCTTCACTATGGAGACATGACTGATAGTGCAAATCTCATAAGACTTGTTGCAAGTATTCGTCCAGATGAGATATATAATCTTGCAGCACAATCACATGTTCATATCAGTTTTGATATGCCAGAATATACTGCCAATACTGACTGAACAGGAACTCTTAGACTTCTTGAGGCCATGCGAATTGCTGGACTCGAAAAAACAACGAGATTTTATCAAGCCTCTACCTCAGAGCTTTTTGGCGGACTGGATTACAATAGACCAGAGACTGGATATACCGAAGAATCTCCTATGCATCCGCGAAGCCCATATGGATGTGCAAAGCTCTATGCTATGTGGATAGTACGCAATTATAAAGAAAGTTATGGGATGTTTGCTTGTAATGGGATACTCTTCAACCATGAATCCCCTATCCGAGGAGAA
>JBAZVV010000085.1:0-4638 GCA_041660685.1 Candidatus Altimarinota bacterium
CTCGGTTTTATAACTGTTTTCTCTGGAGATCCCATAATCCCACTTTCCATAAGAGCTCTTCGTTTTTCTGCTGTGAACATATCTTTTTTACTTCATCCTGCCGCCTCTACTGCCTTTTTACCAGCATCTACTTTTGTCTTCAAACTTCCCGTTGTATTTTCATATACTCCTTTCCCTACATGATGACTCGCAAGTATTTCAGCTTTTTCAATTGGAGTCAGATGGGCCTCTGGAGTCATAAGTCCTTTTTCTTTGAGAATTCTCTCAGCTTCCATTAAGCGTTCTATATCATCAAGATTTGCATTTTTAAGTACTGTCTCAGGGGAAATTCCAGAACGTGCCTCGGCTTGCAATTTCTTTGCTTCTGTCTCCAAAACTTCTTTCGCTTTTAATATCTCTACTTCCTTTCCTGGATAGGTTCCATCTTTTATCGCTTGGTCCATTTCTTTTATCGCACCACGAACTTGTGCTATCTTTTCTATAGATGAAACTCCGGCTGTTTTGAGAAGTATAAGTGTTTTATTGAGCGTAGATACTAATGTTATTCCTATGAGTGACTCAGCTGGTCCATTAAGAATTTTGTCTGCTGCTAGAAATATATTTTTAGCACGAGCTGCTTCTTTACCAAGCTCAGTAGCTTGTTCGGCTCGTTTCGATCCAGTTGCTCATCGCTCAGCAAACTTGGCTGTAATTCTTTCTGCTTGTGCAGTTTTTCCTCAAAGACTCGAAACTTTTCAGACAAGCATCATACCTCATTTCATAAGAGTAAGAGCTCCGATAATATTTCCTGCGAGTTGTCCTATGGCATCTGCTTGTTTGTTTGAAGGAAGTGCCATAATCTTATCCCATTCTTTTGCCATAATCTCACTTACTTTATTTCCTGCTCCTGAAAAACCATTTTGCTCTACAAAATCATAGACTTTCCCCATTTGATTAAATACCTGTCCAATCTGAGCATTCATTTTTTCACTATTTCTCGTATCTCATCAAATACTCTGATATCAACTTACTATATATTTTCCCATAAAAAGAGTCAAGTCTGCTACTCCTGTAACCATTCCTTTCATAGCGTTATATCCTCATTTTACTTCACCAACTACCCCGTGCATGAGGTTATTAGTAGCTTGTGGTAGATCAGTAACAGAATTTTTTATAGTCAATAATGAATTTGGCTCTCAAAGTTTCTGTCCTGCACATTGTTCTAATTGAGTACGAATAGTAATATAACGATCATATCCATTAGTTGAGAAAACTATATTCTTACAATCTTTATCGAGTTGAATAATAGCTTCACTTGCGCGTTTTTTTGTACTTTCATACGAAGATTCATATATTGCTTTTCCTGTATCACCTCAGAAAGCACCAACTACATCGTCAGTAAGAACATTAAAAAATCATGTATTTTCATCTCGGCTTGCTCGAATATTTTTCATTCATTCCTGAACTCATTTCAATCTCATCTCATATCTTGCTAAGATTTTCTCAGGAGTCATATTTACTTCGATTGCTTGCGCAACTTCCTGTGGTTTTTTTTGTGAAATCTGAACACTCTTTTTAAGAGCCTCACGAGATGGAACTTGCGATTCTTTTTTTTCCGGTCATTTTTGTACTTCTGTACTCATATATTTTATAGAAAACTAATAAGATACTGACTCTCTTTCTGTTCTTCTAAACGTTCTTGAAGTTCTTTCTCACGATTTATCCGCACCAATTCCGATGCTTGTGAGAATACTACTATTCGTTCATCCCGTTCGACCGATTGTGTTGCTTGTACGAGGAGATTGGCAAGTTCTATCAAATCATCTCCTACGAGAATTCCTCTTTGAATCGCATCGATCATCCATTCAGATTCCTCCCATTCTCAGCGAAGTGGATAGAGTATCTGAAGAACATCTTCTGCGAGTTGTTGTTGATTTTCTTCCATATAAAATGCGTTGTAAAATATTTTCTGGTATCAAGATAACATTTTTCTGTTTAAAACACAAATAATGAGTACTTTTCAGGGGACAAAAAAAGAGTATTCTATTGGAAAAAATACTCTTTTAATTATTGAGTAAGAAATGATGTGTAACGAAAGGGTATTTTTCTGAGATACTTTTTATTCTTCATACTTTCGAAACCAAGTCAGCTGACGTTTTGCATAATTTCTATTTCCCTGCTGAATCTTACTTTTACATTCCTCCAAAGTGAATTTTCCATTCAGATATTCTATCACTTCTTTGTATCCTATAGTTCCGAGTCCTTTACAATCTGGACTATATCAGAGATCCAGGATATTCTTCACTTCATCTACCAATCCTTGTGTGAACATTTCTTCTATACGGACATTGATTCTCTCATACAATTTTACACGATCTCCATCGTACGGAGTGAGGAATAATACATCAAAAAGTGGATCTTTTTTTACTCGAAGTTCGGATTTGGATTTGCCTGTTTTTTTGAGAACTTCTAGAGCACGAATCACTGCATGGTGACTATTAGAGTGAATTGTTGCTGCATATATTGGATCGAGAGAATGTAGTTTATTCCAGAGATATTCATTTCATCTTTCTTGACGAATTTGCTCCATTTTCTCACGATATTCCCAATCTGGTTCCATAGCTGGTATATCAAAATGAAAAGCAACCGAATCCAGATAAAGTCCTGTTCCTCAACAAAGAATAGGAACTTTCCCATGTCCATGAATCCGCTCAATGATAGAGAATACTTCTTTCTGATATAATCCTACGGAGTATTCTTCATCAGGATTACGTATATCGAGAAGAGAATGAGAAATTCATTGCATCTCATCGTGCGTGACTTTGCCTGTTCCTATATTCATATGTCGATAAATCTGTCTCGAATCCGCACCGATAATCTCTGTTTTCAAATGTTTCGCAAGCTCTATAGAAAGGCTCGTTTTCCCACAAGCGGTGGGGCCATAAATGATGATGATTTTTGGGAGTAGAGAAGGAGTTATAAGAAATTTCTCAACTTTCTGTAAGATGGTTTGCATTTTCTAGTATTTTTCATATAGTACGGTCGTTTTCTGTGTTTGATACTATCGATTTCCAAAAGAAAAGCAAAAAATATTTGTCCCCGTAGTTCAGTAGAACAAAAACAAGAAGCACTAGCTGAGTTACAGACATAAGGTGAGATTCCATATATTAAAAGTTACATTTGCCCCCGTAGTTCAGTGATAAATAATGCACTAACTGAGTTGCAGGTACAAAGTGAGATTCCATATGCAGAAATTACATCATTCGTCCCCGTAGTTCAGTGGATAGAACAGGGCACTCCTAAGGCTCAGACACTGGTTCGATTCCAGTCGAGGACACCATTTTCCAGAAAAAATTATTCTATTTTAAAAACTCTTTCTATCTATGAACACTCGTCTCCTAAATTTTCTTCTCATATTTTTTATCACTCTTCTCGCGCTCAATTGGTTTCTCCCAAATCCTGCCAAAAATACCACTCCTCAAAATGAAGTGATTTTGAGTGTTGGGTCCACTTCCTATGTGAGTCCCGATATCCCAGTAATTGAGGTTAACAATACGATGCCGAAAAGTATTACTTTTGATACTTGTCGTGATTTTAATATCAAAAAAGATCATAATCTCCTCGTTGGTCGACAGGGAGAAGTTTGTAAAGCTCTCACCATACCGAGTGGTGCAAAAGAAAAAATCGATCTTTCTTCACTCTATGTTGTTTTTCAAACACCAGGAAAATATGAATTTAGTCTAACAGTTGACGGGAAAACTTCGTATGCTGATACTCTTGGTGAAGTACCAGGTTTTCTTCGATCACTTTTCAGAAATCTTTTCTATGCACCGATTTATAATCTTTTCGCTTTTTTGATAGATACCATTCCTGGATATAGTTTCGGACTTGCAATTATCCTCGTAACTATTACTATTCGAATTATTCTCCTTGTACCACAACATCATATCCTTGCAAATAGCAAGAAAATGCAGGCAATACAACCAAAAATCAAAGAACTCCAAGAAAAATACAAAGGTGATCAAGCAAAAATTGGTATGGAACTTATGAATCTCTATAAAGCGGAGCAAGTAAATCCTCTCGGTTCTTGTCTCCCACTCCTTATTCAAATGCCACTTTTGATCGTGCTTTATTGGGTAGTACTCGGAATTACAGAATTTTCCAATAATTATTATCTTTACAGTTTCTTGAAAGATTTTGATATCTCTAAAATCAATACAACATTTTTTGGAATTCATCTTCTTTCTATCGGAGGAATTACCGGAGTAATTCTTGCTCTCGCCGTTGGTGGAGCTCAATGGTTTCAGATCAAACTTTCTCTCCCAAAAGAGGATGATATAGCGAAGCTTGAGAAAATGGAGAAAAAAATTATCGAAAAGAAAGATGGAAAATACACCGAAACAGAACCTTCTTTTATGCCCGATCCAAGTGTTATGAATAAATTTATGCTCTATGGAATGCCTCTTATGATTGCCACTTCCACCTATTTCTTCCCTGCAGGAGTTGGAATCTACTGGCTTATCGGAACACTTTTTATGCTCGTACAACAGATTGTTGTAAATAAAATGGCGGATGCCAAGAAGTAATTCTCGAAATTCAAGAAAAATCCTCGTTTTAGACGAGGATTTTTCTTGAATAAATAATTCTATGTAATCAAGT
>JBAZVV010000086.1:0-4504 GCA_041660685.1 Candidatus Altimarinota bacterium
GACTGAAAGTTTCCGATAAACCATTCACACCCGTTCTTCCTCCGTATATGATCAAGACGGCTCCCTACGATGCGATGGATCGACTCGAGCCACGAGAGGATCGTTACAAGATAGAAGGTCAGGATCTCTGGCTCCAGGGTTCTGCAGAACATGTGCTTGGTTCTATGCACGCAAATGAGATTTTCGATGAACGCGACATGCCTGTTCGATATATCGGATATGCGACGAGTTTTCGCGGAGAAGCAGGAACATACGGAAAAGATATGGAGGGGATTATCCGAATGCACCAATTTGACAAGATGGAAATGGAGAGTTTTTCAACTCAGGAAACTTCCCATGATGAACATCTCCTCTTCTCTGGAATTCAAGAGTACTTGATGCAACAGCTCGAAATCCCGTACCAGAAACTCCAGAAATGTACCTTCGACATCGGGAAACCAAATGCGAAAGGTTCCGATATAGAAGCATGGCTTCCAGCTCAGAATAAATATCGAGAAACCCACACCGCCGATTATATGACCGATTATCAATCTCGTCGTCTCCAAACTCGTGTACGACGATCGAGCGGAGAAGTGGAACTTATTCACACCAATGATGCAACCGCATTTGCCTGCGGACGAGCACTTGTCGCTATTATGGAAAATTATCAAAACGAAGATATGACCATCCGAATCCCGAAGGTATTGCAGAATTATATGGGAGGAAAAGAGGTACTATAGTTTTTAACTATAAATTATTCATTCTATGCTTCAATATTTTAAGAAACTATCTGTTTGAGTAAAAAGACTCTTTATTGCAGGAACACTTTTTGTACCACCATTAATATGAGTCATATTTTGAATTGGATGGAATGTATTAGAAAGTATAATTGTTTCATATATCTTTATTACGCCTATTTACTGGCTCTCTATCTTGATTTGAAGTTGGGTGTATGATGGATTTAGAAAGTAAAAATATTTATATCTTATCATCTAAAATCCCTTCCGCCGTGGCGGAAGGGATTTTAGATGATTAATATTGCTCAAAAAGTATTTTCTCTTTTTCGATTCCGTTCGCTTCGAGTTTTTCTCTTGCATCCTTGACCATTACAGGACTTCCGCAGAGATAGAATTCTCCGTAGGGAGCGAGATTTTCTTCTGTAATAAAATCTGTGACTCGTCCTCGAACGGTATTTTCCGAGTCTTCCTGACTGAGGAATATCTGGTAATCGAACATTGGATATTCTTTTTTCATCCGATTGAGTTCATCGATGTAGAACACATCGGAAACAGTACGTACTCAGAATACAAATAAGAGGGGAGTTTTTATGCCAGAATCCATCATTGCTCGAATCTGGAAATAAAGCGGAGCAAATCCTGTTCCTGTTCCGATAAAAAGTTTTGGAGTTGTATTGATTTTAAGAACAAAATGTCCGAGTGGTACCATCCCGATTATTTCTTCTCCTATTTCAGTAGAACAAATCTCGGTACTTCCTGCGCCTCACTCAACTTGCTTGATGATGAAAGTGAAAGTTCGACCATCCGTATATCCGATCGAATAAGCTCGCTTAAGTTTCGATTGTGGAAGCATGAAGAGAACATATTGCCCTGGTAAAACTCCGATAGGTTCGGTCGTCGCAAAAACAAGTTCGTACACGTCGTGTGTGAGTTTGTTTTTACCTGTAAGTTTGAAGGAAAGTTGTTGCATGAGATACAGTGAGTAATGGTATAATTATTCAGCTTTTACATCTTGGATGATTTATAAATATCCTCGCAAAAAGGTTGTATTCTCACTACTTTTGTATCGAGATTTTCTTTTTCTATGTAAGTATCAAGCTTATCAGAGAACCCCATCTGATCATATCCGAGGCAAATCACTTTTGGTTTGTATATTTCCAGCCACTGGAATGGATTATTTCCTTCTCCGATGAGTACGGTATCGAGAAATTGGAAGGATTGTTGTATATTTTGTAGTCTCATTTCCTGATTATTCCTCGGAAGTCGATTCTTGAACCTAAGGACATTAGCGTCGGTGGCAAGTATCATAACAATCTTATCCCCGTGCATTTTCGCATTCTTGAGATAGTACTCGTGTCCAGGATGAAGTATATCAAAAGTCCCAAAAGTTAGAACATAATCCTCTGTTTTTTGTACCATTTCGACATCTTGTTGAATCTGATCTTTGAGTGCGTCGAGACTCTCAAATCTCTTATTTTCTCGTATCTTGTAGAGTGCTATTATCTCAATTTCCTGTCCATAGATATCGGCATCGAAATCGAAAAAATGCGCCTCGAATACGGGACTATTTTTGAGATATACTCCGACTCATCGATATATTTCACCATTCACCAAGCCATTGATTTTGTAGGTTCATTCCGCTATGATATTATCCGCTATTTCTACATTGGCAGTTCTAAATCCGAGCGTTCTTCCAAGTTTTTTCCCTTCTATAACTTTCCCTTTTATAAGCGTATACATTTTACGAAAAAGTAATTTATAAAAATCTCCAATTATGTGTATTTTATCATAATGAATCTGCTTTACATCAGAACTTAAATTGGTTTTATGATAATGATTTTATCGAAAATAGTGTATCCATAAGAATTAAAAAACAAAATAAAATATCAGAAAAGTAAAAATAATTATTTCTATTTGATTTTTTCCAAGTTTTTTGTACTCTGTACGCAGATTATTATAAAAATATTTCGCCTCTTTATTCTTCTCCTCATGCGTTTTACTGTTGATACAAAAGTCCTCAAAGAGGCAATAGATGTCGTGAGTCATGCAAGTACCGTGTCCAATATGACGCCGATACTTGAAAATATTCTCATTTCCGCTCAGTACAAGAAAGTAGTATTGACTGCCAATAATCTAGAGATGGCGATGGAATGTATCATCGATACGGGAGTAGATATAGAACTCGAAGGGAATTTCACCGTTTCTGCGAAGTTTCTCTCTTCTTTTATTTCTCTTGTGCAAGATGATAAGGTGACTATCGAACTCCTTTCCGGTGGATCACTTCAGTTTACTACTCCTTCTTCTGAAACGAAAGTAAAATGAATAGAAGCATCGAAATTTCCACTCATTCCTGTATTTAAGGCTGAGCAACCATTTCGAATGAATTCACTTGATTTAAAAAAAGCCATTGATCGAACACTTTTTTCTACTGCTGAAGGAAATATCCGTCCTACTCTTGCAGGTATATATCTCGCTCTCAAGGACAAAAATGCCATATTTGCATCTACAGATAGTTTCCGTCTCTCTGAGTACATTCTCATAAATTCTGTACAATCGAATGATTCTACGGCAATCATCATTCCTTCTAAAACAGCTATGGAACTTTCGAGGATTCTTCCTGAGAATATTCCTGTAGAACTTTTCCTTTCTGAGAATCAATTTCTTGTGGTATTTGGAACAATCAAGGTATTCTCTCGATTGCTCAATGGGCATTTTCCCGACTATACAAACTTCTTCCCGAAAGGGTATGCAACCAAATGAGTAGTGATGCGAAACGATCTGATTATCGCACTCAAACGAGCGAACCTTATTAGTCGTGAAAATAATTACAATACTCGTATCGCTTTCCGCAGCGAATCTGGACTCGAAATCTCTACTGGAGATACTGAAATTGGAGCAGGAACTATCCGTGTTATCGCTTCAGTAGAAGGAGAAGATGCACAAATCGGACTCAATTCCGTCTATATGCTGGAAGTTCTCGGAGTTATCAAAGAAGACTATGTTAGTATCGACTTCGAAACCCCACTTTCGCCGATTATGATTAAAGGAGTTCCTGAGACTGATGGAAAGAGTACATACCGACATATTATCATGCCACTTAAAATATAAAAATGACTCCTTATCTCCCACACGAAGAACGTTTCTTTGTTGCAACAAAATGTTGTCTTTTTGTAAACGGAAAACTTCTCGTTATACGTGAAAAAAAATCAAATAAAGATTCTCATTGGGAGCTTCCATGAGGGAAAATATCGAAGTGAGAGAAAGATGATGATTTAATAATATCTCTCGAAAGAGAACTTCTTGAAGAATTATGAGATTCATTTTGAGTGAAAGAGAATGCACAATTATTTCATATACAAAAAGTCTATGAAAAAGCCTTTCATAGCGATGAAATCCTTCCTTTTATATTTCTCTGTTATATTCTCGAGCTTAACGAAATGCCACAGATTAGATTGAGCGATGAACATGTAATGTATAAATGGATACATGAATCCGAAATTGACTCGCTTCAGCCGTGGCGAAATCACTTTAATACTATCGCAAAGAAAGCCTTTGAGTCGAAAAATATATAATTTATTTTACATTAAAATTTATGCTCCACACTCTCCAAGCTCTCGAACAGAACTCTCTCGTTCAAATCTCCGCTCTCGATTTCGAAGCAACTCTTATCGACCTTCGGAATGCCATTCTCGGGAAGAATGGGTCTTTGACCGAACTCTTGAAGTGAGTAAAAGACCTCTCCGATGAGGATAAAAAAACGGTCGGAAAAGCCATCAATGAATGCAAAA
>JBAZVV010000087.1:0-4381 GCA_041660685.1 Candidatus Altimarinota bacterium
ATCGAGCGATGGGAGGATATCTCGGTATAAAGTTTCCATAACTTCGATTTGTCTAAATGGATCTTTTCCTGAGTTCGCATGATTACAATCGATTATGAGTGCGGGATTTTTAATCCTCTGCATCTTCTCGAGGTATTCACGAAGTGCTTTCGCATGATAATTCGGACCATCCATACCACCTCGGAGAATCCCGTGTGCATAGGGATTTCCTGTACTATCAAAAAGCATACCATCTACTGGGTAGTGACTCGGAGTTTGTGTTGCTTTGATAGAATCGGTCATGATGACAATACTTCCAGAAGTTGGGTTTTTCATACCGACAGGGAGCTCCAGTCCAGAAACTACTTCACGATGATATTGATTCTCTGTCGACCGAGCACCAACTGCTTGGTAGGAAAATATATCATCGAAATGTCTCGAAAACTGTGGATGAAGCATTTCATCTGCGAGTGGTATGCCGAGTTTCAAAAGTTCCAGAGCGAGACGACGACTTTCTTGAAGTCCTGCATTCATATCTGCTTTTTTTCATGGCTCTGCACTCTGAAGTCCTTTCCATCCTCCGATAGATCGGGGCTTCCCTGTATAGAATCGCATAACTATTTCTAATTTATCTTCCACCTTTGGACGGATTTCTTGGAGAAATTGTGCATATTCCACGAGAGAAGATTCAAAATCTGCCGAACAAGGACCGATAATGAGAATCTTACGATTGCTTCGTCCCGCGATAATATCCTCGATATTTCTTCGAGCCATCATAACATCTTTTATTATTATATCAGCAATAGAGTGGAGTTGTTTGAGTTCTGTACTAGTAATGAGAGTTCCAATAGATTTTGCTGACATAGGAGAAATATTGATGAAGTATAAGTTATATTTATTACTTTCTCTCTTTTTGTCAAAACTTTTTTTCTTCGGTAAATTTATTCTCACTTGACCTCGGGGCAAAAAATCATACGATGCAACGTGTGTATTCACCTATTTTCCCATGTCACAAATCCCTCCTTTTCAGATTATCCGAGCCTCCAGACGATCGATTTCTCTGCAGATTTCTCAAACCAAAGGACTCATCGTTCGAGCTCCTTTTTCGGTTCCTGAAGATATCATCCATGCTTTCGTCGACCGGAAATCTGACTGGATTAAGAAACACCTCCAGACACACACCGAACAAAAACATTCATCAAATAATATCCTCTACTATCTCGGACAATCACACTCGACAGAATATAACCTCCTCCAAAAAGAACCACTCGTACAAGAAGCAGGCATCTTTACTTTCTCGGGAAAGATTCAGGAAACAGAAAATGAAAAGCTCATTCTCACCCATTGGTATAAAGAGCAATCAAGAAAATACCTCACTGAAAGAGTCGAATACTTTGCAGAAAAACATAATCTCACATACGGAGATATTCGCATAACCAGTGCGGTGACGCGATGGGGATCATGCAGTAGTCACGACAATCTCAACTTCCCCTGGAGACTCCTTATGGCACCGACAGAAGTTATCGACTATGTCGTAGTGCACGAACTCGCCCATACGGTACATAAAAACCACTCTGCTCACTTCTGGAAACTCGTCGAATCGATCGAACCAAAGTGGAAAAGACACAGAAATCACTTACAAAAAGAATGATGGAAATATATATTTCCATCATTCTAAAAATTATGAACCTAGTTATTGTTTCCTTACTAAACCATCTTACGAAGAGTAGGTTTATTGTTTCCCCCTCACCTCAGTATTGGCCATACACCTGATGTTGGTACAAGAATTCCTTTATCAGTACTTTCTTTTCAACTGAGAGATGGTTCTCTTTCTACTGGGGGTGTATTTGTTTCATTAATAGGTTTTTCTCAAACTGGTTTATTAATCGAAGGAGTAGTATCTTCAGTAGGTTTTAAAAACTTTGCAAATATTCCTCACACTAAATCTGGTTTTATCGGTTCCTCTGGTTTTATGGAATCACGACGTTCTTCAGCAACAGGAACTGGTTTTTCAGTCACAGAAGCTCTCCTTTCAACAGTTGGATGTATTACTGATTGTAATTTCGTAGTCAACTCTCTTTGTTGAGCTTCTGCTTTTTCTGCTCTCAAAACCATATTTTCATGTTTTCTACTCAAAATATCTTGTATTTTTTGATTTTTACTGATTGTTTCTTTTCGATGAGTAATTTCTGTTTGAATTTCTTCTATATCTGCGTTCAAAAAATTATTTTCTTCTTTGAGTTTTGTATACATTTCCTTTCCTTTTTCTAACATTTGTATTCGTAGATTTTTAACAACCTCTGTTTCTTTAATGTCATTAGTCATTGTTCGCTCTATGCTATTTAATGTATTTTGTACGCTTTGATTGATTTGTATTGTTTCTTCTCGGTCGATAATTGCTTGTTGTAATAATACTATCTGATCATTCAATAAATCATTTTCTGCTTTCAGTTTATTATGTTTTTCTCCTATCTCTTTTCAAATTCCCACTCGTCTATTAAAAATAGCAACACGAACCAATTCTTGAAAAGTAAAAATTTTTTGCAATAAAGCTTTTTCCTCATTATCTTTAGCAACAGTCATAAGATCAGGAAGTCCATCCATAAGTCGTGGGTATCTTTCTATATCATCATCATGTTCAAGAATATCCAAAATATTCTTGGCAAGTGTCTTATTTTTAATAAGCTGACTAATAATAATATCAATATTTTCATTTCGTTCGTGTTTTGCAATTCATACTTTTTGCGTCAAAGATGATATTTCTGTCATAATTATGATATAAATTGGGAAAGTAAAAATATATTTGTCTATGTTAGTTGAATTGTTTATATTTACATTTAATTAAAAGTCAAACATTTTTGCCTTGAATTTGTCTTTTATTTCTATATATTCACGCTCACTTTTGGAGAAACTTCAAAAGACTCAAAAAGTTCTTTTCCAGAAGAAACCTATTTCTCTATAAAAACCCAATATTTTATGTCCCAAGCTCGTCCACTTCAAGGTTTCAATGGACTTCGAGCACTCGCCTGTCTGAGTGTCGTCCTCTATCATGTGAATCAACATCGTTCCATAGAAAATCTCCCCCAGTGGAATTGGGATATCTATCTCTTCGTCGGGATGTGGCCGGTGGCAGTGAGCCTCTTTTTCATACTTTCTGCTATCACGAATTCCCTCCCCTTTTGGCGAGCAATCCTCCGAGATATGCCCGTTCCAAAAACTCGCGAGCTTTTTGTTGGTCGATTTTTCCGAATCGCCCCTGCGTATTATGTCGCACTTATTTTCACTTTTCTACTCTCGCTTTTCATCGGTGGTTATACCGATGGAGCTTTTATACGATTCCTCGCAGGAGCCACTTTCCTCACTTGGACACATCCATTTACCTTCTTCCCAGTCGATATCAATGGTCCACTCTGGTATATATCCTACGATATGATGGGAGCTATACTTGTTATGGGAACTATGTCACTCCTCGTGCGAGTTCGAAAAATCTACATCCCTTTTTTGATAAGTCTCATAATTGGGATTCTCATTGCTCTGCATTTTGCTTTTATGAGTATCCCTTTTCCTCATGTAGACGGAATCGTTTCCGTCTGGTTTCCTGCGTATAATCCTTTCATATTTGGTGTACATTTCATGATGGGAGTCATCGTCGCGGGGATTCTCGTATGGCGAGAAAAAAATCACAGTTCGCACTCTCTCTGGTATGATATACTTTTCCTCATCACCAGTACTATTCTTGTTACTTTCCTCTGGTATATACGAGAATCTGGTGATTTTGCCTATACATGGCTCCATAGTGCTCATAGATTCCCTTTTGCGACCATCCTGATTGCTCTCATGATATTCTTCGTACCAAGCACGAAATATATAGGAAAATATCTGGATAATAGAGTTTTTCGTACGATTGCTCGACTCTCCTATTCGACCTATCTCTGGCACACGGTTGTTATGGTTTTTATGCTGCAATTCGTATTCGGAGTCCAGCACAATCTCCTTATGTCAGAATGGCTCACGCTCGCAGTCGTAACACTTTTCGGAGCATTCGGACTGGCTTGGCTCAGTTATACCTATATAGAAATACCTGTTTCCAATTGGTGGAGAACTCGGTGTGAGAGAAAGAAGAATGAAAATATATAAGATTTATTTTAAATATTAAGCACAAGATATGAATACTCCAGAGGAAGAAAGAACCGTCATCGGTATAATTGGTAGTACTGCTTCATGAAAAACAAAACTTGCCGATATAATTGCAGGGCGTTACGATTTAAAAGTATATGAACTCAGTTCTGAAATACAAAGAATCGCAGATATAGAAGGATTTGTAATAGAAAACCGTGGTGATTATTCAAAATTTGCAAGCATTATTCGAGAAAGACATGGAAATGGTTATTTTGTTGATCAG
>JBAZVV010000088.1:0-4365 GCA_041660685.1 Candidatus Altimarinota bacterium
GCTATTTACAATTTAATTTGTTGTCTTCTATTATAATTCGTAAAATGAATATTCCTCTTTGTTGAGAAGAAAAACTGGTATATTCTGTGTTGTTATAAATAATTGACGATCTCCCGTGCAAACAAGTATCGAAGTGATATGTTCAGAGTCTAATTCCGAAAAAAGATCATCAAGCAGGAGAACTGTTTCTTTTTGAGAGATAGTTTCTATGAAATCTATTAGGATAAACTTCAAACCAATTAGTATAGTTTTATTTTCTCAACGCGATAAATATTCATTCGATGGGATATCCTCCGATATAACACACTGAAAATCATCGAGATGAGGACCTATATAGGTATGTCCCGTGATGATATCCCGTTCTCGATTTTCTCGAAGATACTTTCATATACTCTGTTCTACTTGTTCGAAATCAATCTTCGTAATATATTTAAACCTCAGACGATATTTTTGTTCCAAAAGAGTCTCTATGGATGAAAGATCTGTCTGTATGAAATCGATCAATTTCTTACGGTATATATAGTATGTCTTTGCTCTTTCTATAAAGAGAGAGTCCCAAAGATCAAGAGTTTCGCGTGTAGCAATTCCTTCTCGAATCTGTTTCAGAAGGCTATTGCGATTCTTCAGAGCCAAACCGTATTCTCGCTTGATTTTCGTAAATTCTGGATATGCAATCGATATTGCTTCATCGAGAAAATCCCTTCTGAGAGTTGGTCCGAGATAGAGAATATTCATCTCCATAGGTGTAAAAAGTATCGCTCGAAGCGGGATAATTTCTCTATGGCGAGATCTAGTAATTTCAGCTTCTTGGGATAAAAAATGTACTTTTCATTCTCCTTTTGCATAACCGATTCTCGCAGAATAAGGGAGATTATTTTTAATAAATTCACCTCCGAGAGCAAGTGTTCAAGAATCGGTCGGAACCAATTGCAAAAAAACTCTCTCCTGTGGTGGGAGAGTATTTATAAACAAATATATCGCTTCGAGAATATTTGTTTTTCCTGAACCATTTGGTCCAGTTATGATATTTCTCTTCCCCCAAGAAAATGACCGATTCAGATGATTTTTAAAGGAATCGAGACTCAGAGACGTAAGCATAGAAAAATTGTAATTATGCTCGAATCCCGAGACTATCGACGGCGATTTGGTTCTGTATAATCTTTTGTGGAGAACATGCGAGAAGTGTTTCACGAGTAATATCTCGGTGTTCTTCGTCCAATCGTGGAATAAGCGAATATTCGATATTTCCTTGTACTTTTTGGAGCTCAGAATCTGGAACACTGCTGAGAATGTCTATATATCCAACAATGGAATTCAGATTATCCATATAACCATTTACCTCCTCAGGAGTGACATGAAGTTTTGCAAGACGTGCAATATGTGTAACTTGCTCTTGTGTTAAAGACATTTTTTTATATAATCAGAATTAAAGCTTCTTGTTACATTATATAAATTTATGGATAAAATCAAGGATAAAAGTACAGATAACTCCTTTTTTGGACTCGAAGAGAGATTCTTTGCGAATCCGTTGGAACGTGCCAAACTTCATCTCAGTATTGCAAAAAATCTCTTTATTTTCTCAGCGTTTTTGTATTTTTTTACACTTCTCATGACGATAGGTGGATTCTATCCACAATACACTGCTGTAGTTACTTTTTTCCTCTATCCAGTTTTTGTTTTCTCATGTCTCGTACTTTTCTACAATGTCTGTTCCTATGGGATTGTGATTTATCTAGAAAAATACTTGTTTCTGAGATATATTATTTTTCTCCTTTGTAGTATCATTTTCCTCATAATCCTGAGCGTTCATCTCGGACTTCATACTTTCTTATTTTCCATTTTATGAATAAAATAATCATTCTTGCTTGTCTTTTCCTCCTCACTTCCTGTGGTACAGCAACAGACACCACCCTCAGTACCACTCCATTTATTGGGGAAGGTTTTTCTATAGATATCCCGAAGACATGGATGGTTATAGATAAAGCAGCTCTTCCAGCTACCAAAAATGGTACTATCGCATTAGCGCTCACTTCCACAGAAATCATTTCTGGATATTCCAATAATATGAGTATCATGAAAGAAAAACTTACCGAAGCGATGACTTCTAAGAAATATAGTGTCGTAAATTATGCCCTTACTACGGGAGAATATAAAGAATTCGTAAAACTCGATGAAAAAGTCATCACTTTTGGAGATACAGATACTTCCAATCTCTATGTATTTGAAGCAAAATACAATATCAATACTCCGAAACAGAAGTTTGTTCAGACCTCAAAAGTATGTGGAGATACCGTGTATTTGATAACATTTGGACTTGGACTCTCAACAGGTGCTACGACCAAATATGAAGATCTCGTTAAAACTTTTAGTTGTAGTAAATAATACTAAAAATCATCTATGAATACCCGGCACAATGTCGGGTTTCTTTTCATAAATTTCTTGTATCATTCTTATGATAAGAAACTTTATTCCCTATTCATCATTTCCTCTATGAAAAAAATTATTGTCAGTATTTTCTCTATTATATGTATCATTGGATTGGTTCTTGGATATGTCATGAGCCATAAATCGATGGAGCTTCCTCAGTTTATAGAGAAAACGCTTCATGCATTTATACCATCAAGCGATCAGGATATCCTTTTTGAGTTCCGACTCCCTAAAGCCACTTATTACGATAGTGAAGTATATTTTGAATGTATAACTAACGATCTCGTTGCCCCGGTTTTTATGGAAAAAGCACAAGTACGGACAGTTGGTGAATATCTTGTTTTCTCAGGAAATAAGACTGATACTTGTATAATTTCTTCAGACGATACGAAGATTGCGGGAATTATTTCTCAAAATGGAAAACCTTCTCAAGTTTTTGTCATCGACAGAAACCTTATTCCTCTCGAAGATTGGAGTGAATGGAATAAACCCACCTATACCGATGGAAGCGAAGATGTAAAATCTGCATTTTTGAATACCTACTCTGGTAGCGTCTCTACAACGATACCAGCAGATTCTTTTGAAATGCGATACAAAATTAGTAAACATCTTTTCCGAAGCGATGCACAATATGCGGAAATGACAAAAGAACAAAAAACAGAAACAGTTCAGGATATAAAAGATATACGAAAAAATATAGCTACCGGAAACACGGAATGAGCCTGTGTCGTAGCAATGAATGATCCACGACTAACGATGAATGATTTTCTCCTTTGTAAGAATCTTATCAATTCAAAAAGTCCAGGAAATGACCGATGGCTCAAAATTTCCTTGTTCTTTGATCGAGAAAAAGGTGGATTCAAGGGTTGGTACAATGATGAGATTTCTGGAATAAGTCCCGAGAAACGAAATCTGAATAAAATTTATATACCGATTCCTGAGTCTGAGCAAGCCTGGTTTATCCAAACATTTCTCGAGACATGGCTCAGTCTCGATGATGCCCAGATTCTTTCCACATCTTTTGATGTTCGAAATGCTCTCCAATATATGCAAAAACCTTCTCAGAATTGGAGTCTTGAAAGTCTCCAAGTTCTCGATCAACCTCTCAAAGATCGGATGATACAAAGAATATTACAGACCGATCCTCAAGTTATGACAGGCGAAAATCAGAGCAAACTCTTAATAGATTTTCTTCAAGGGAAAAACTTATAGGATACCAATTATAGATATATTTTACTTGGGATAATATTACTCCATATGAAACTCATCGTCTGACTTGGAAATCCTGGAAGAGAATACGAAAATACTCGACATAATATCGGATTTCTTTTCGTGGATTTTCTCCGAAATACCTGGAATTTTGAGGACTGGAAAGATTCTAAATTCAAGGGAATAATCTCTGAAGGAAATATGAACGGAGAGAAGATAATCCTCCTCAAACCCGTGACTTTTATGAATCTCTCAGGAGAATCAGTAATTTCTCTCGTGAATTTCTATAAAATTCCTCGCGAAGATATTCTCATACTTTCCGACGATATCGATATGGATTTCGGGAAGATTCGTCTCCGATTAGAGGGGAGTTCTGGATGACAGAATGGTCTCAAATCCATCACTCTCCATCTCTGAACCGATAAATTTTCACGTCTCAAAATAGGAATCGGTCGAGACTCCCGTTATAATGTCGCGGATTGGGTGCTCTCAAAGTTTAGCGGAGAAGAATTGGATAAGTTAGAAAAAGAAGTGTTTGTGAATGGAATTGGAAGCATAGAAATATGGATAGAGCAAAAATAACTTCTACTTTATATTAAAAATATTTACTTCTATAATTTATGATATAAATTTTATCATTTTTCTTTCTCAGTCCTATTAAAAATACACAGACAAGAACCCTGAAAAAAACCTACCGCTGATTCACCCTCTTAGAACTCATAGTAGTAA
>JBAZVV010000089.1:0-4328 GCA_041660685.1 Candidatus Altimarinota bacterium
ATCTCCGGTACATATAGCATCGAATATTTCTTCCACTGTAGGTAATTCCTCTCGATTTGTTTCTGGCATAGAATTTTAATTTTAAAATAAATTATGCTGCGAGTTCTCGCCCGTAGTTAAATAATTCATCTTCCTGAAAAAATCGTGCTACTTCTGCAGTCCCAGCCTCGTCACTATCAGAAGAATGGATGATATTGTTGTCGATATTTTTCGCAAAATCTCCACGAATTGTTCCAGGAAGTGCATCAGCAGGATTCGTCGCTCCACACATAGTTCGAACTACTTTCACAACATCGTGACCTTCGAGAGCAACAGCAACGATAGGACCAGACATCATAAATCCAGCGAGGTATTTGTAGAATCCTTTTGTAACATGGTCTGAGTAGTGAGAATCACAAAGTGCCTGATCCATTCGGAGCATCTTAAGTCCTACAACTTTAAGACCTTTTTGTTCGAGACGAGCAAGAACCGTACCGATAAGTGATTTCTGAATAGTATCTGGTTTCAAAAGTACAAGAGTGCGTTGTGACATAGAATTATATGAAAAATAATAAAGTACGCGCATTATATAAAAAGAGTCTCGAAAGGCAAATTTTAAAGCAAAAAACTTTGACTTTATCAGGTTTATTTATACAATACCGCTCGCTTGAATCGAAAGAGTATCGATTTACCACTTTGCGGGGGTAACATAACTGAGCGAGTGTACTAAGGCTTCAACCCTTGGGTGTGTCGGTTCGAACCCGATTCCCCGCTCCATTATCTATCATTTTATAGGAAAATGCTCAAATCATCACAATTGGATAGTGTCATTGATTTTTACGAGGCTATGAGAAATCCTACTTCATCTGGAGGAAATCTAGTAAAAAAATTTCCTTTTCCACAATGGCTTTCGGACGAATCAACAGCCACTATGGTTAATACAGACACAGAACGTAGGCTCTTTGTTGCAAAAGCAGCGAGAACATCTGGTGATTTTGATAGGCTACTTGAAGCAACAAAAGGTGGTACTATTCTTGCAATTGATCACTTTACCAAGAAAATGGACTTGCCTGACAAAGGACTAGAAACTATATAAATGAGAAACACATTTGCAGCCGTAGTTCAGTTGGATTAGAATGCCTCCCTGCGAAGGAGGAGGTCACTGGTTCGAGCCCAGTCGCTTGCACCATATACATCAGAATCAGTCCCATCACTACCGTCTTTTGGCTTAGTGGTGGGATTTTTAGGTTCGTACCCTGACCCTTCTTGCCACATCTTTGACTGGTCGAACCTTACCTTGATTTGCACATTGAGTTGCGACGCAACGGTTGTAACCTCTATATTCTCAATAAACATCTCTACGAGAAGCTTCTTTTGTTCAAAGGTGAGATTCTCAAGATTCGTTTCAAAATCACCCTCAAATTTCGAGAAGGCTATTTTTGTTTCCTCGGCTTTTATAATAGCATCCAGCTTGTTATCAAGTTCACCATTCCGAATCTCTTTCGCTTGTCGTTGCTGTATGGTTATATTTATGAGCTTATCTTTTCTCTCTTCTGAGAGTTTCCCATCATAGTAATCCATTTCTATTTCTTCCTCCTTTTTTTCCATTCGGTCAATCTCTCTTTGGTTTATATCCCGCTCTTTCATAAGAGCATCATATTCATGGCTATCGATAGATTGTTTCTTGAATACCTCAAATAATTCTCCTGGTCTGTTCACTCTTTTATACACTGTATCCCATACGAGTTTTTCTATAGCTTCCCCTGGGATTTCAAGGTTCTTATATGTTTTTCCATCAAGAGTAAAGTTCTTTCTTCGGTAACTTACTTTTTTATCCTTGAGACGAATAACTCAAACAAACTTTCTTCCAGTGTCTATATCCACGATTTTCCTAGAAAGGAGATATTCATTACTGCCTCCCCCTCGTTTCGCATCGCTATCGAGTGATTTTAAGCGGTTTTGAGCAAGCTCAAAGACTATATCCGACATAATACGAGGAGTAGCGATAGGAATTTCCTCAATATTTCCGACATCATCTTTAGATCTATAGACTGCTCGTCCTGTGTATACGGAACTCTCGACAATCTTACTGACAGTCGAACTATGCCATGGGGTCATCTTATTTTTCTTGAGATTTGCATCATTTTTAGGGACCTTATTTTCATTGAGTATCTTTGCGATTTGTCCAAGACTTTTTCCATTGATAAATTCATCGAAAATTCTTTTCACCCACACTGCTTCTTCATCGATGATGATAAGAGATCTATTTCTTCTCTTCTCTGCATCCTCCTTTTTATATCCATATGGAGTATTATTAAGTACATAGTTTCCAAGTCGAGCAGATGCTATTTTCCCTTCCTTGGTTCTCGTTTTTATCGTCTCTCGTTCAAACTCTGCTAATGCTCCAAATATCTGAAATGTGAGTTTTCCTATAGGTCAGGTGAAATCAATATTTTCCTTGTGTGAGAAAAATCCTACTTTATGACTTTGGAGTATTTCAAAGGTTGAGAGTAGATGGGAAAGGTTACGAGAAAGGCGATCTATCTTCCAGACCGCTATCATATCGAATTTTCCATCCTTTGCATCCTGCATCATTCGCTTGAACTCTGGACGATTAAGATCTGCCCCAGTACACCCAAGGTCCCTATATTCCCATTCTTTCTTATGAGTCCAGCCAGATACCTTTCCACGGTAAGTTATCATCTCCTGGAGTCATTGTATTTGCATCTCCGGTCCGTAGCCATTCTTTTGTTCCTCTGTAGATACGCGGATATAGAACGCAACACGGACATTTTTACTGTCATCTATATTAAGCATGAGATATATTGATTAGAATTATTTTAGTCAATATATCTGATCATGAGTTAACCGCAAGTTTTTTATTAATTTTAAAGGTTATCTTTTAAAAACTATTCATATAATTCATTTATTTAATTCTTCATCCAATTCCTTATTAAATTCAGAAAAAGAAACCAATATATTTATGGGTTTATTTCTCCTACCCTGAGGCGGAATAATAGTAATTATAGATTTTTCTCGAGACATATGAGTACGTACTAAATATATCCACTCTAGATATAAAAATTTGTTTACTGTATATAAGAATAATGGGCATATAGATATATTATGATATATAATAAAAATGATCTGAGTTTAAAAAAAAGACTTTTCAAAAAAGTCTTTTTCGGAAAATATATCGAACATTTTGGATTTTAAATGAGGGAAAAAATATGGGACCGGATTCGAAATTTAAAAAACTCATGGAAAATATTTTTGAATGAGGGGAAAAATGAGAGGGGAAAATTCACTCGTATGTGGGACCTCCCCGAAAACTCATGAAAATCTAATATGTATATAGGAAATATCGCTAAAAACGGGGATTAAAATCCTATATGATATAGGGAAAATCAGTTCCATTAAAAAGAAATAGCAAAAAAATGGAGAATCGAGCATGAAGAAGAAGTTTTGAATGAGGATAAAAATATAACGAAGTATTGGCTCTATTAAAAGAAATAATGAGAGAAAAAGAATCATTAAAAAGGGTGTTTTTGAATGAGGATAAAAAAGGAAGGGAAAGGTGGTGAAAAATAAGGGAAAAAGGAATGGAAAAATGTAGTAAGGAGATGGCTAATTTAAAGGAAAACAATAGGTAAAACTAAAAAATAATAGAAAAACAAGAAACTAAGAAAAATAAAATTAAGAAAAAATGTATCAAGGAAAGTAGATTATAAAGGCAAAAGAATATCATAAACTAAATTTCTATAACCATATCATTTAGGCTTTTTGTCACGAAAATTATCAAAATATTTACAATATGTATATAGGAAAACGGATTGTACTGAAAATAGGGATTAAAATCCCTATATACATATATGGTTTGCCAAATCGAATAATTATCGTAAAAGTTATTTCATAAATATCCCTATATCATATAGGGATATTTCTGTGTTTTTTAGAAAATGGAATTAAAAACTTTGTATAAATTACGATTCATTTTTATTATAAAAGTACTAGCCTTTAACTTTCATAAAATATGAACTTACAAGATTTCTTTAGGAATACCTTTAAACCAAAGGACATAGTATTTGTCATGATCTTATCAATTATGATATTTTCACTTAATGGAACGGAGCTATATAATGATAGACGCAATGAACGTTTTACAGACATAACCAACTCTATTATAGAAACTGAAGATAGAATCTTTCATTTGGACTTTAGAGACTATGTTAGAAATGGAAACAAAAATATGCAAATACAGCATTATAAACCCAAGTTTAATTTCCATTTTTAAAAAAATATTAACCCCTTGAATCTATGAAAAATAATTCTCCGCTTATTAGTATCGA
>JBAZVV010000090.1:0-4165 GCA_041660685.1 Candidatus Altimarinota bacterium
CAATGCGGATATGAGTGATCAATCGTTCCCACATGAATAAGTTTCTTTTCGCTCTTCAGTCGGTCGATAACGATTTGGTTGAAATCAAAAACATACACATCATTGTCCGTTAAAAGTCCGGTCGTGTGACCAATCGCATCGATATGAGAAATAAATCCGAGTTTCTCCTTCTGTCCGATTTCTGCATCGTCGATACCATACGCAGGAGCAATATGAACGACTCCCGTTCCAGAATCGGTCGTAACATGATGTCCAGGAACAATTTTGTACGCATTTTCCCCAAGTTCTATATCATCAGAAAGAGTTCCTGCCTCAGCAAGAGTTACAATATCATCGAACATTGGTTCGTAGGAAAGTCCCACGAGAAAAAAACCAGGATATTCACGAACCAAAGTATAATCTTCAGGATTTTTGTAATACGTTGCGATTCGGTCTGTTGCAAGAACATATGTATCGCCTGAGGCTTTGTCGAGGATTTCTGCATAGGTTAAATCCACTCCGACTGCGAGTCAGAGATTCGCTGGAAGTGTCCAAGGAGTTGTGGTCCAAGCGAGGATGTACTTGCTCGCGGTTCCTTTCACTTTGAACTTCACTGTAATTGCTTTATCTTGTTTATCCTCATACCCTTGATTCACTTCGAAATTGGAAAGTGGAGTAGAACATCGTGGACAGTATGGAACGACGCGATAGGATTCATACACATAGCCTTTATCATAAATCGTTTTGAAAACATTCCAAACCGATTCCATGAAATCGGTATCCATGGTCTTGTAATCATTGTCCATATCGACCCAACGACCCATTCGCTCAACGGTTTTTCGCCAGTCATCCACATAGGTAAATACATTTGCGCGACACGCTTCATTGAACTCAAAAACTCCAACTTTGTCCTCGATATCTTTCTTCCCAGAGATTCCCATCTTTTTCTCGACGATATTCTCGATCGGGAGACCATGACAATCCCACCCAAAGCGTCGTTCTACGAACTTGCCTTGCATAGTCTGATATCGGGGAATGACATCCTTAAGAGTTCCCGCCAAGAGATGACCATAATGCGGAGTCCCAGTCGCAAACGGAGGACCGTCGTAGAAGTTGAACTCCGGAGCTCACTCACGGATTTCAAGCGATTTCTTGAATGTGTCGTTCGCTCTCCAATATGCGAGCATCTCGAGTTCGAGAGCTGGGAAAGACTGACGGGAATTGATTTGTGGGAATGACATAGGAGTGAGAAGTTAGGGATTATTCTATTTATTATTTACCGAATCTCAGAAAAAGTTCCATCTGTGTTTTTTTGAACATTATCAATATTGAAACATTCTCCATTCATACAAATATAGACTCAATGTGCTTTCTGATCGGCATAGATATTACAGACTCAGATAGCAAATCAGATATTAATATGAGCGTCAGTATTCTTGAAATTCTCGGGAATACTACTTCCAACCAAAACTATTGTTTTATCAGGAAAAAAATTTTTGAGTACTTTTCCTGTTTGAATCATAGTATCCGTTCCGTGTGTAATGATGATTCTATTATTACTAATTCCTTGAATAGTATCCTTTACTTTTATTCTATCAGCATCATCCATATCAAGACTATCTTTCTGTAGAATATCTATAATTTCTGTCTGAAAACTAAGATTTATTAATCTGAGAATTCTATTAATTGCTGGTTCTCAGAAGGTAAAATAATAACTTCATTTATCAACCGAATAGTCTTTATCAATAGTTCCTCAACAAGTAATAAATGTGATTTTTTTCATTGTAATAATTTGATTAAAAATTAATTAGATATACTTCCTATCTCCAAAAACAATTCTACAAATGAGGACTGTCCATGAAAATGTCACCGATTCTCGAAAGTATGAAGTTTCGAACCTTCTATTCCTGTGTGATATCGTTCGGCGTGATTATAGGGAACTACTGGATCATCTACCGAGCTCCAGATATGTACTTCGTCGAATTGTGGAGCGATTTCTGAAAGATTTGCCACATCGAGAGCGAAACTCGCCACCAATTCATCGATGAGTCATTCATCATCCAGTACTGGAGCGACGAGATGAAGTTGTGCGAGATGCTTGGGGAAAGCATTCTCCGAAAGGTACTTCGAAATAAAGATTCCTCCGAGCGAATGGGCGACGATAATAATGTTCTCTTCGTTCAAGTACGGAAATATCTTCTCGAACCAGATTTTCCAAGCTGGATAGGAAGCATTTTCTCTACAAGGCATCTGCGGACTGAATGATTCAAATCTATCCGAAAGTCCATCTGCGATCCACTTTTTCCAGCTCGTGTATTTCTTGTAGGGATTATATTCCGTATCGCGAAGATATTGGAGATATATCTCATCATTCTCGAAAGTTTCTCATCATCCGATGAAGATTATCTGGGGTTTTTGGGAAATCATATTTTGAGAGATAGGGAAATATTATTCTGTTGTATATACATCTATAAAAAGATTCAAGACACTTTCACTTTCTAATTGAGAATAAGAAACTGGTCTTCCTATATTTTTATCAAATTGAAATGTTCATCATCATTTTTCCCACATTCGTCCATCGGATGAAGTTTGAAAAGATTGTCATTTTCCATTAAATTGAAGCCATATTTTTTTGGAAGGAATGATAATATGAGAAGAGTCATTCGGACGAATAAGTGCATACCAGTCAGATTTATAGCAATTTTCTATATGTGCATAAGTAAATTTATAATTATCTTCCTGTTCTTCCTTTCATCAGATGATGAAAAAAGTTTGTTTTGGCTCCGAAAACTTATAACACAATATTTGTTGCAGATCACTTTTTGTGATGTCTGATACAGTATTTATGTCAAAACCATCAAGCAGAGTAGAGACTTTCTTCTTTGTACTACTTTCTCATAATTTTGGTACTAGGAAATCTCTCATTTTTCATAAAAAATTTTTCATAAAAATAGATTTTAACATCTAAAACTACAATACCCAATAATTCAAAACCCCATAACCAAATATAATCGTCAAGAAAATCGTATTGATAAAAATCGCAATCTGCCCTGCATCTTTCCACGCTTTATAAGAAGCATAGAGCCAAAATACCTGAGCAATCAGACTCAAAATGAGTCCATATTCAGGAAGCTTCAAAGACATCAGAAGAAATCCTGCTGTTGTAAAAATAAGTAATCCGATTTGCATCAAATTATTGAGTGTAAAATATTTTTTCATACAAAAAAGCACCCATTATAAAATATGGATGCTTTCGGTTCGCTGAGGCGAAAGGTACCACCGGAAAGCGGGTACTTGATTTGTATTCTATGACGGGAATTCCCGGAGAGGTCTACTCGGATGTAAATCCTTTCTACTCTCGGCTCGCGGGTGATAACCGCTCAGATGCCTTTATTACAAAAGAGAGTATAGAGAAAAATGAAATTTTGGCAAATTTTATTTTCTTATATTTTCATATCGATCGATGAATATTAAACGAGGAATTTTGGAGTGGCAACCATTCCATCTTTTCTCAGGACTCTCTCCCATGAAAGAAATCGCTTCTCTACACGCATAGTATCAGTGGAATTATCTATGATCCAGATTCCATCTTTTGCCACAACAGAAACGTATGCGATATGTCGTCAACCAGAGAACTTGGCAGATTTCCAATAAAAGAAATCTCCTGAACGAATCTCTGATATCTTTCGAGTATTGATAGTAAATTTTCTCATAATATCAATCGAAGATCCATCAAAAGTTCTATCTATAATACCCAAATCTCGCATAACAGTTTTGATGAGAGCAGAACAATCATAGGATCCCTTTTTATAAGGCGTACCGATACGTTCCAAAAGACCAGATTCAAAATGTTTGGCAGGTATTGTTTTCAGCACTCAATCTTGTGACGAAATTTCTGAAGGTTTTTTTTGATTTCACAATCCGAGGGACTTTGTGTATCGTAATACTGGAGCATTTCTATAAAATGAACTTTCTTTATTCGTGCGAATACTTGGATGTGTTTCCTGTAGGGATGTAGTAAATTTGAGACGAGGAACCATTTTCAATGGTTCTCGGATTTCTTGGGCATTTGTACTCGCCATACCGAGAGTGAACATCGCTATATTTCCTATTTTGAAAAGGAGTTTTTTGGTCGAAGATATTTGTTCAACTGATATATGCGAAGGTGTAATATTTGGATTTTGTA
>JBAZVV010000091.1:0-4057 GCA_041660685.1 Candidatus Altimarinota bacterium
TTGAAGTTTCCAACTATCTACCCCCATCGTTGCACAAATGAGTCGATCTGTGAGTTGTTCTTTACTCATTTCCAGAGAGAATACAGCAACACTTTTCCCTTCTTCTGCGATATTTTGAGCGATATTGAGAGCAAGAGCGGTCTTACCCATAGATGGACGAGCCGCGAGAATTACCATATCTCCTGGTTTAAAGCCTCCGATTTTTGAGTCCAGACTCTTAAATCCCGTATGGGTAATCCCATCATTGGCACGGTCAGGATTTTCATGAATTTCTGCAAATTCTTCATATCGGAGATTGATAATATCTCGGATATGAACGAGTTTGTTTTGTATGAAAGTTTGTGTAACTGTAAAAAGTGATTGTTCTGCTTTTTCGAGAAGTTTATTGATATCGGATTCTTCGTCGTATCCAGCGAGAAGTATATCATTTCCAGCTTTTATGAGTTTGCGGAGAATACCTTTCTGTTTTACAATCTGTGCGTATTGGTAGATATTAGCACTGGTAAAAATGGATTCTGTCAGTTGGATCAAATAAGCATTCCCTCCAATCTTTTCAAGATTCTGTCGATCATCCAGATATTCACGAACAGTAAGGATATCGATCGGTTTATTGCGTGCAAAAAGATCCATCATCGCTCCGTAAATGAGTCCATTATTGGGATCATAGAAATCTCCTTCCATGAGGAGTGCAGATACTTGAAACATCCCCTCTTTATCAAGAAGGATAGATCCGAGAACTCCGTGTTCTGCTTCTATGGAATGTGGAGGGATTTTCATGAAAATAAGAGGTTAGATATGAGGGGTGATATTTTCGGGAAGAGGTATAAGAAATGAGGAAGTTTTAATAATTATCCCTCGTCTCTATCCCTTGGTAACTATTTCTATTCTCCTTCGATTTTGAAATTATTTTCCATCTCGAGTTCTATCTTTACTTTCTTGATCAAGTCTTGAATCTTGGTATTGTAAGGATCGATGGTTTGAATCTTTTTAAGACTTTCCAGAGCAGCGTTTCGTTCCTCGAGATTGATATGGTTAATAACTGTAAGGTAGAGGATATCGGTATTATGAGGATTTTTTTTGAGAAAAAGATAAGCGTACTCATTGGATTCCTTGTGATTCCCGAGCTGATGTCAGAGATTTGCGAGCATATCCACAGTTTCTCCATTATTCTCATCGAGAGAGAGAAGTCTTTTATAAATCTCATACGCGATTTCGTATTTTCCCTGAATCGAGAGGGCAAAACCGAGTTTGAGATAGAGTTCTGGATCGGTGTCATTCATGAGAATGAGATCCTTGTAAATAAGTTCTGCTTTCTTATAATCTCGATCTTTTTCATAGATAGAAGCAAGAAGACAATTCAAGTCTTTGTTGAATTTTTCTATAGAAAGCCCTTCGATAATTCGTGCTCTAGCTTCACTGAATTCTCCACGAGCTATGCGGGTTTTTATAGTTTTTATAAGCTCGGAAATATGTTGTTTCTGATCTCAGGAAAGCATTTCTTTTATTTCTGTTGATTCTATCTCTTCTACTCATTTCACCTCATCGATCAATGTTTCGGCAGCTTTTATCGTTTCAGGAGAGATAAAAGATTCATTACCTTTTTCTTCTTGTATGGGTTCTTTCTCGATTTTCTGCTCTGATATTTCTATCACTTTCTGATTGATTTTCTCTTGTCTGAGTCGAGCTTTTTGTTCCTCGATAATCTTCTCGGCTGTTTTTTTCTCTCAAAGAAAGGCTCGAAATTTTAAGTACGAGTGATAGATACTGTGAAGTATATGGAAAACGATATATATGAGGTTGAGAAAAAGAAAAGCAATCTCATATTTCGCTCAAACACTAGAAAAGAAAATATCCATGAAAATGATAGGGGAAATAGAATGCCCGCATTATATAGATTTCTTAAATTTTTCAAGATTTATTTTCCACTCTTGGGACAATCGGACTCGAAAGCTTCCTGAAACATCTTGAGGAAGTCGGGAGAAATTCGGGTGAGGATACCGATTTCACGATTGGCATCGAGAGAATTCGTGCTATAATTCTCACTTCCCAGATAGCTATATGTCCCATCCACGAGAGCGGATTTCGCATGAATAATGGGCTTTTTGGAAGTTCGAACATCGATTCATTTACTTTTCAGGAGTATTATAGCTTCGGCATTGGATTTCACTTTCATGGGATCTGCCATACAGATGTTTACCTTTATCCCATCGCTGACTTTCCTGGTCAGGATGTCGAGAATGCTCGAATCTCAGAAATTCTCGGCGTAGAGAAATATATCTTTATGAGCACTTATAAGCAGAGTTTCTATTTTTTTGCGACTATTGATCGGAGATATCACCAGATTGGCGGTGCTTTCTGATATTTCCCGTCCTTCAAAATCAGCTCCAAATATATTTTCCAATGTCTGTAAATCCGCACCATCCTTGCCAATGACATAGAACTCGCGATTATACACGAAACTCGAATAGCTCAGATTCCCCGTTGTTATGATGTATGTGTCGTCGATGATGAGGAGTTTCGTATGTATGAAATTATAGAGTTTGGAATTGTCATAGGTTACAGATATGCCAGCAGGTTGGAGAGATTTGAAAGTTTTTGCATTGATATTGGTTCCTCCAAATACATTTTTCTCGAGGACTACTCGTACGGTAACTCCTCGTTTTTTCGCGTCTTGCAGAGCTTTGATGATTCGTTTCTCGGTCAGGATGTAGACTTCTACGAGTACTTGTTGCTTCGCCGAATCTATCATGGAAACGATTCTATCGAGTACTTTCTTGTCGGGAGTAGTGAGTATTTCCACCTCTCTTGGTTCGATTTTATCGACGGAAAATTCTTTCAAAATTTGTGTTGTTTCCTGTTTTGTATTCTCCAGTAATTGTTTTTGCTCATGAAATTGCCAGTACTCGTTGGTGCAGGACGAGAGGAAGAAAATAGGGCAGAGGAGAAATATGAGTTTTCTTGAGAACATAGAATAGAGATTATATAAACACTATTTTTCTCTCGGATTTTGGAATCCCGAAGGCTTGGAAACTTCCCTCGATTCGTTCCTTTATCGCTTCTTTATGATTGGAGAGTTCCATATTTACTATGGGTTTTCCTGTTTTGATGGTGATGCGAGTCGGAGTGATTTTGACAGATTCTATATAGCTCACGAGTTCTCATTTCCCGAGCTTGGTCAGACTATCACGAACTGCATTCCAAGCGAGTGATGATATGACGGCGGGATTTCCCATATGGGAAGTGAGATTGAGATGCATAGAGTGGAAGATTCTTGTAAAGTGTGTCTGATCTCAGAGTGTATCTTTTTTCTGGAAATAGCAAGTGATGAGTGTGAAGATTTTTCGGGCACATTAAAACCCCTCCGACGATGAAGTGGAGGGGTTGTATTGCTTG
Source organism: Candidatus Altimarinota bacterium (assembly GCA_041660685.1). GTDB lineage: Bacteria > Patescibacteriota > Gracilibacteria > BD1-5 > UBA2023 > UBA1545. The sequence goes on from JBAZVV010000091.1 coordinate 3,394, forward strand.
TGGCACACTCCCGAGAAAGATTCTTTTCGAGAATGTGCCGACTTACTTCGGTGGTGTGTTAACCAGCGCCGCTAGCCAGGATGGCGAGTGCGGAACCGGCAGCAACAGCTGCGACAGCGAGGCCGGGGGTGGATTCGATCGAATAAGTACTACTCAACATGATACCGGGTGGTGAATGCATGACGTTCTCCAAATGAGAGTTGATGGATTTTGGTTTTCGCTCTGAAGGAGATTCTTGTTGGAATTGCTGGTTTTAAAATCCAGCAACATCCGAATCACTTCAGAACGAGATTGTTTATATTGAAAAAATATTATTTGTCAAAATATTTTTTGAGAAAGTATTCTTCTTACGATTTTTCTTATTTTCATAGAATTCACTTTCTATGTGTCGAAGAGAGAAATAAAATATGTCATCCCGTAATTTTTCGAGCAATATCTCCAGAATTCATCGGTACTTCATCCGAAAAATATACAGGATCTTCCTTATATGAAGACACTTCCAAAGAGAGATTTATGAGTTTTTTATAAGCGGAAGATTTTCCCGAAGGCAATCCTTTAGGGTCAAATATTTTTCGAGTAAATTTTAGTTACTTTGATATGCTTTGCAGTCAAAAAATTTTGAAATGACAAATATATTTTCTCAGAGAAAAGCCGATATTTCAAA
>JBAZVV010000092.1:0-4016 GCA_041660685.1 Candidatus Altimarinota bacterium
CCAAGGCAGGAATTGGGTTTTGTGCTACTATTGAAGGTCGACAAAGTGGAGAGAAAGATACCATTATGAAAGAAGTACGACGAGTTTTTAGTCCTGAGTTCATTACTCGAATTACTGAATTTCTTTGTTATAAACCACTGGATCGAAACGATATAGAAAAAATCTGTACTATATATATTCATCGTGTTATGGAATGTCTTGAAAGATATAATATCACACTCATACATGATCAGGAAGTGATTCCTTGACTCGTAGATATATTTGATGACGCAGGGAAAGCGACGGAATGAGCGCGTGGATTACAAAAAATAGTACAAGATAAATTTGATGGTGTTCTTGCACGTATTCTTCATAGTGGACAATTGAATGATTTTTCTGGACATATTCAGATCGATGCTTCTTATGGTGACAATAGAATACAGTTTATTGCTCATGAAATGGAAGAATCTAGAGGGGTGTCTCCTACATTCGCAGAAAAACTTCAAGAAAAAGAGAAATCAAAATATTCTCTTCATATGGAACGAGATATGGTTATTCAAATGTACAAACGGGTGAGTAAAGCGAATTATTTATCTAATAGTGTGAATTATAGTCCGTATCTTCTCGTTTTGGAACAAAAATTGATTGCATATGGTTTCAATAAAACTGATATAAAAGAATTGGATAATGATATCTGTGAAAAAGTAGAACGAGAACTCGATAATTCCGTACCTAATCAGCCAAAAAAGAAACGAAAATGAGGAGAGCAAATGAATACAGAAGAGATATTCTTTCCATTTTCTACTGAAGAAATGAGAGAACTTATGCTTCAACTTTGGAGAAGTCAGGTGGAATCAACCAATAAAACTTTTAAAAAACAACACACAGAGTTTCGTCTTATGCTTATTCAAAAAGCAATTCGTGATACGATGATTGCTTTTTTTGGACACACCATCAGGAAAGATCAGTCTATATGGATTGGTGCAGAGATACATAGACTGTATCTAAAAACAAAAGTCTCTTTACGATAATTGATTACTAAAAAACTTGTTTCCAATTCGGAAACAAGTTTTTTAGTAAAAATTCACTAGAAATCTGCATATTTTACTCTAAACTATATTCTCAAAAATTCCCCCTTGCATTCCCATTATTTTTCCATATAAATATATCCATTATTTTTCATATTTTTCTCTATGACTTCTGATCAAAAACAGGCAAGTAAACGTTTAGCAGCTATTGCTTCTATGGTGGCAAGTGGAGGATTGGCCATCGCGAAGTTTATCATCGGGACATTGACAGGGAGTTTGGGTATTATCTCTGAGGCGATTCATTCGCTCGTGGATTTCCTCGCGACGATTATTACATTTTTCGCCATCAAATTTGGTGATATGCCTGCTGATGAAGATCATCATTATGGGCACGAGAAGATAGAAAGTCTCGCGGCATTGGTGGAAACGGGTTTGTTGTTTGGGACGAGTGCTTGGATTATCTACGAAGTTATCCTCCGAATAAGTGGAGAACCAGCACACGTGGATGTTACTTGGTATGCATTTGCGCTTATTATCACTTCTATCGCGGTTGATTTTTTTCGAGCACGCAATCTTTTGAAAGTTGCAAAGGAAACTAATAGTCAGGCATTAGAAGCTGATGCACTTCATTTTTCTTCGGATATGTGGAGTAGTGTGGCCGTACTTATAGGTCTCGTGGGAATATATCTCGGATTTGCTTGGGCTGATAGTATCAGTGCTTTGATTGTTTCGTTTATGGTTGCTCATGCCGGGTATGAACTTGGAAAACGCTCTATCGGGGTTTTGATTGATACAGCACCAATAGGTACAGCTGCTCACATTCGAGAAATCGCTTCTCTTCGAACGGGAGTTTTGGGAGTTGAGGATGTACGAGTACGAACTTTCGAAGGAGTGACATTAGCGGTAGAGATACTTATTTCTCTTCCTGGAGAAATCCTCCTTTGCGACGCAATAGTTATCAAACGAGATATCATACAGGCGGTTCAGGAAGAATATACAAATGCACATGTGGTGGTTCATGCGAATACGAAGTAACAAAAAATGGAAACGAATTAAAACTCCGTTTCCATTTTTTTTATTGGTCTTTTTTATATTCCTTTAAAAAGGAAAGAAATATTAATTGCTTGCAAGGAAAGTATTGAATGCTGCAGTTGTGAGACTTGCTCCAGAAACCGTATCAACTTTTAGACCATTGATATTTTTTCCAACAACTACTTGAGATATCTTAGATGCAAATGCCTTTTGATAATCGATACTTTCCTCATCAGTTGCCATAGGAGTAATAGAAGCTGCTATAATAATCCCACTTTGGGTTGTAATACTTGCTTTCATATTCTCTGTTCCAGCAGGAGTTCCGTGTGGAACTTCAGAAGTTCTAATAATAGGATCTTGAGTAGGTGATGTACTTGGTGTAGTTGTTGTCATTGCTTGTGGAGCAGGAATACTCGGAACAGTAGGTGCTACTTCTTTTTGTGTACTAGTACAACCTGTGAGAACAAGAAGAGAAAGAAGAGCAATTGTCGAGATTTGTTTACTGGATTTCATAGAACGAAATGTATTAAAAATAAGTGCTCGGTATTTTATGAAATTGATGGAGAAAGTCAATTTTTTTATGATATGTTTTTAGATGCCTTTTTGTTTCTTGGAAAATATTGATACAATTCATTTATATATAAGTTTTTAAATATTTACTTTCTGTTCTATGGATACAAATACTCTCCTTATTGAAGTTATAGCAGGAGCTATCGGAACGGGATATTTTATCTACGGGAAAAACCAGCAGATGATGATACCGATGATTTGTGGCGTATGACTTTGTGTTTATCCGTATTTTTCCGATAATATTTGATTTCTTCTGGGGATCGGGATAATCCTTATCGTATTACCATTTTGGTGGAAGTGGTAGGATTATTAAAAACGAATATTGCTTTCGTGAAGCATTTCTCTATACTGCATTTTTCATAAAATGCAGAAGAAATATTTGTCTTACATTATTGCATATGTTCAAGAAAATCCTTAGTTATATTTTTTATTTTGAACAGAGTAGAATTTCCTTGCATAATGGCAAAGTTCGTGTAATTCTTCGGGAAGGAAAGAAGATTCTCAATACCGATCATGCTAATTATTCTTTTGGTTCACTCCATCGGATTATGCGTTTTGCTCTGGGGAATATTACACTCTGAACCGATGAAGATATTCTCCTACTGGGACTTGGAGGTTGATCGGTGATAGATATCGTGAGAAACGATCTCCATCTTTCTAATAAACTGGTTGCGGTCGATATAGATCCAGTGATTATAGAAATAGCAAGACAGGAATTTGCGCTCGATTCCTATGAAAATACGGAGATTATTTGTGCTGATGCCTATGAATACATAGAGAAAGAAGCAGGAGAGTACGGACTGATTATTATCGATCTTTTCATCGATAATAAAGTACCAGAAAAATTTTATGGTGATATATTTTGGGGACATATTTCTCGGATTCTTTCCCAAAATGGACAGATTATTTTCAATACTATGATAGAAAATAATTCCCGAGAATTATTCGATACTCTCACTCAGAATTTAGAAAATAAAGGTTTTTTAGTAACTATTCATGAGAAGGTTGCAGGAAGCAATGTAATGATGATTATGAAACGAAAATAGTGGAATAATCTTGTTTTTTTCGTTCTTCTCCATACAATGTTCGAAAGTATGAAGATTTTTAGTGAATCAAATAGATTTTTATTTCTCGTTCATATGAAATCGATTCATACTGCAATATACCAAGACCATATGAACATCAAAATGAAAATACTCTTCACTTCATTAAAATAATAGTAATGACTTTATTAATATTTCTCAAACAAACTATGCAACACCGACTTATTGCAACCTCTATCCCGTACATGAATGCTGGTCCTCATCTTGGATTTGGTATGGAAATAATTATTGCGGATATTCTTACTCGATATAATCGAACATCTGGAAATGATGCGTTCCTTCTCACTGGTGCCGACGAACATGG
>JBAZVV010000093.1:0-4009 GCA_041660685.1 Candidatus Altimarinota bacterium
CTAATAAGTTTGGCAATTTTATTACTATTAGGTACATCACCTATACTTGCTTTTTTACAATGATAAGTGGCTCAGCTCAGAACTTTTTGAAGTTCTGAGAAGAAATATGCTTCAAGAATCCCAATGGCTTTTCAAAAAAGATCCAAAGGAACACCGAGCTCTCCTAGTGCTTTAAAATACACCTGTTCTCTTGCCTCTCTTCCAGCTTTAGCACGTATTATCAATGCAGCTACGGTAGAACTATCTCCACAGCCAGTCGTCTCTCTTACTTCCTCGTAATCGATATCTCAGTTACTTAATGATTTTAATAATTTAAATAATTTCCTTTCATCTTCAGTATATTGAAGTACCCCATTTGTAAAAAATATAGAATGATTGTGTATTTCTATAAAACCTACGGATCATTGTGCTCCATTAGTAATGAGACTCACTCTACCAAGAGAATCATCCTCGAAAATATTTTGTGTTTTTTGATCCTGAGTGAGCTCAGTGAGTTCTATAAGTTTCAATAGAATAATCTGTAATAATTTGATGCGTGTATTTGATAGCTCACTTTCATCTGCCTGCAATTTTCTATATTCCTCCTCCGCTCCACGTACCTCATCTTCCTGATACCTCCCTCATTTTTCAAGGAATTCTATAAGGTTTCTCTTGTGTTTTATTTCCATTTTTACCTTCTCTATTTTTCTATTGGTGGTATCGAATTTCTCTTTTGAACAAACCAGATCTTTATGAAATTCTCATAATCGATTTTCTATGTAAAAAGAGTAGGATTCATTTTCGAGACAATTTTCCACAATAGAAATAACGGTATTTATTACCTTTCCAACTTCTTTATCTTCACAATTAAATACTACGGTCAATACACTTCGAAAGACATTTTCCGAAAAGTCCGTTGGTACAGAATGGTGTCATTTTCCCTGAAAATCATTGGGATTATCATTGGCAAGGAGTACATGATCTATCTCTTGTTCTATTTTTCTTGTAGCACCGATGACTCATTCTAATTTTTCTGGATCTGTATCTGTTCTGAGACAAACTTTTTCTCCATCTACCAAGCAAAATAATGAAGTTCTGAGAGCATATTCCGCTTCTTTATTGTCATCATTTGGAGCAATTACCCGGAGACTTTCCATTGGTATAGTATTTTGAAAGGCTTGTAAAAAAGCTCGTATAGTTGTTGCGATATTATGAGTTCCTCATCCAAAACCAATATTAAAAAGATTTTTATACCCATCAGTTTTCCCTCAGTTTACAATCCCTTCTAATCAATATTTATTGATATCTACAATACTTGAAATCTTCATTTTCTCTAATCTTTCTTGTATGGTTTCTGGATCAGAAAGAGTTCATAGTGTAAACTCCACTCCTTTAGAATGTTCAACAAGAACCACTCTCATTTTCAATTCTTTCGTATCTCCATTTTGAATATTTCCTATGTTCATAGTATGGGACTTTATGCTCAGTTTTGTAGCATTTTCATCACCGAGTCTTGAGCGAATACTTCGAAACATTTCTGTATAATTACTTTTCGCACTCTTAGGATTTTGAAAAAACAAATCAAAAGAATCAACAAGATGAATTTTTCATTCATTGTCTTTAAGTTCCAGTTTTTGAAAAGGATTTACATCGTTCGTTGCATTTATTGGTATAGCCAAAACTTCATGTGCTTTCTGTTTGTTCATATCCATTATTTCCTTATTTATAAAGATTTATATACATATATAATTATATTTATATGAAAGTCAACTATTTACATCGACATTTTTCTATTCTCTTTTGAAAAAAAGACTATCTTCCATATAATCCATCGGAAAATACCTTCATTTCTTAATATTGTTCTCATTTATGAAAATCCCTCTTTCTTGGATATCCCAATATACCGATATTTCTCCACTTCTCGCTGATCTGGGGGCAATAAAACTCGGTCATCTATATTCCATTCATACCGCGGAAATCGATGGTATTGAGGAGCTGGGAATAGAGGATAAAGTGGTGATTGCAAAAGTTGTCTCTACTCGCCCACATCCCGATTCTGATCATCTGAATCTCGTCGAACTTGATTGCGGTTCTCTCTGAAAGAGAAATATCGTCTGTGGTGCTGAAAATGTACGAACTGCGAAATATGTTGCCGTCGCGCTCGTTGGAGCGAAACTTGGAAAAGAGTGAGATTTTGAGATTAAATCTTCTAAGATTCGAGGGGAAGTAAGTGAAGGGATGATATGTAGTGAGGATGAACTCGGACTTCAAGAAGAACGAGCCTCAGGTATTATGACGCTTGAAAATCATTTCTCAGAAAGCTTGCTTGCGTCCAAACTCGGAACCCCTTTCTATGATCTCGAAATTTCTATTCCAGGAAGTGGAACGACCGATTATTCTTTTCCTTTGAAAGATACGGTTTTTGAGATTGATAATAAATTCATCACCAATCGTCCAGACTTGTTCAGTTGCGAAGGAAATGCTCGAGAATTTGGAGCGATTTTCTCACTCCCATTTACTCCGTATACTGGAACATTTCCAGAAGTTTCCGGGAAACTTTCTGTGGAGATAGATTCTGCACACGTACTTTCCTATGAACTTATCTCAATTAAAAATCTCTCTGCTGGTATCTCTCCGCTCGGTATCGATCAGATGCTTCGAAAAGCGGGAATTACTCCGAAATATGATATTGTAGACATTACAAACTCTATCATGACGGAACTTGGGCAGCCTATGCATTCTTTTGATGCCGATACCGTGGTGGGAAATATCACTGTTCGTCAGGCACTCTCGGGTGAAACTTTGCTCGCGCTTGATTCCAAGGAATATACTTTGACGAGTAAAGATATCGTCATCGCTGATAGAGAAAAAGTTCTTGCTATCGCCGGAGTTATCGGAGGAATGAGTTCTGCAGTAAGTGAAACGACGAAAAATGTGTATTTTGAAGCAGCATGTTTTGATCCTGTTTCTATTCGACTCACATCCCAGCGACTCGCAATTCGTACCGATAGTTCGATGCGTTTCGAGAAATCTCTTGATCCGACACTTGCTCGTCGCGTACTTCCACGAGTTCTCGATATCCTCAAATTTCTCGGGAAAAATACCGTTTGTTCTGGAACTTTTTCCTATCTCGATTCTACAAAAGTTCGCTCTATTTTTATCACAACCGATCTTGCTTTTATAGAGAAAAAACTCGGACTTGTGATTTCGAAAGAGCGAGTATTGGATATTCTCTCACGACTTGGATTTGAAACAATTTTTACGGGTGATACTTTCAGTGTGAAAGTTCCAAGTTGGCGCGCAACTAAGGATATCTCTATCAAGGAAGATTTGGTCGAAGAAATCGGACGAATTAATGGATATGAATTGGTTCCAAATACTCCAATTACTGGACCATTTTCCATCGCGATGAAGAATGAATCAGTAGAACTTCGAGACCAGATAAACGGATATTTTTCCTCTGTTGGATTATTTGAAACCTATAATTATTCTTTCTCTAATCAGAAAAAAGATGCGTTTATTGGATATACTAATGATACCAACGCGGTACATATCCAGAATGCCTTCAATGTAGAATACACGATGATGCGACGATCTATGGTTCCAAATATTTTGGATGCGACGGCGGAGAATCTGAAACAACAGAAAAAGTTTGGACTTTTTGAAATCGGGAAGATTTTCGAAAAGTTGGATGAGAATAAATTTACTGAACAAAAAGCACTTGCTGGAGTTCTAGTCGGTCAAGATATGAAAAAACTTCGAACTCTGCTCGATGGATTCCTCCGAGCGGTTCTTCCAGGGAAAGTATTTTCTGTAGAACAGAGAACTGAAGGTATTGCTTCGCTTCATCCAAATAAATCGGGACAATATATGCTCGATGGGGAAGTACTGGTATCTTTTGGGTCGCTTCACCCAGGTGTGGCAGAATCTTTTGGACTTGCAAATGCAGATGTCCTCCTTTTTGAGGTAGATTTCGGGAAACTTGCTCATCATTTTACAACTGCCAGTCATAAGTTTTCAGAAATCGGAA
>JBAZVV010000094.1:0-2575 GCA_041660685.1 Candidatus Altimarinota bacterium
TTCTACTGGAGTTATTTTATGAAAAAGTTTTTTGAACATATGAATATGTGATATTTATGGAGAATGTATATGTAGTATATGAAAGAATGAGAAAATACAAAATACATCCTTTATAAAAACAAAAGACCCAGCCTTTCGACTAAGTCTTTTTAATTTTCAATTGGTGCCCGAGATGGGACTTTTTCTTCTCAGTGTCGCACTGGCTCTTGCAGAGTCCAGTACTCGCTTCAAAGAACTCCTTGCGACGAAGTGTGCCATTCTAGGCACACTTTTCCTGGTTCATTTCATTCACCAGTGTCGCTACGGCTTCAAGCCCCATCTTTATTCGTGCACAAAAAAATAATCCCTCCTCCTTTCGGAAGAGGGCTTATATTTTTTTGGTGCCCGAGATGGGACTTGAACCCACACACCTTTCGGCATACGCACCTCAAGCGTACGTGTCTACCATTCCACCACCCGGGCGGGTGTAAAAAAGTTTCTCTTCTTTGAGGTTGTCTAAATCTGTGTAAAATACAGAGAAACGAAGGTATTTGAGTGCAAATCGAGTACCTGGAGTGAAGTTGTACAACAAAGTACAGCGAACGAGGGAACGGAGATTTAAGCTCAAAGAGCGAGTTTATTGTGTATTTTAATGGTGCACCCAGTAGGAGTCGAACCTACAACCAACGGCTTCGAAGGCCGCTACTCTATCCAGTTGAGCTATGGGTGCAAATAGTTTCTATGCCTATTAAAGCCGACGCAGTATATGGAAAAAACTCTGAATTGCAAAATTTTTTTAGAGATTTATTTTTCTTGGGAAATAAGAGGAATTTAGTGTGAGAAATATGCTTATTTTATCTGTTTTTTTTGGCGGAAATAAATTTGACAAAAATCTTAAAATTATTATAGATAATATTATCTATAATATTAAAATTTCCTTGAAATATGAAAACCGTACCGAGTGGTGATAATGTGGTTTGAAGGGATGTAGAAAATATTACAACTAAGAGCCCCCAAATACCTCCTTTATTTTTTTCTTCTGATTATAAAATACCAAGAACTTCATGAGAAATAGTGGCAGAATATACAGAACTAGCAAGAAGAATTAGAATACCTAGTGCATTAAAAAGATAATGGCTTAATAGAAAAATTTGGTGGTTTCTTTCTTGAATATATGGCATAATAGAGTGGTTTATCCGCTCTATTTTAATTATAGAATATTTTTTGCAAAAAGATTTTATTTATGATAAAGTTTTCCTGTTCTATTCCATTATATTTTAGTCTATGCTTCTAGATGAGACGGTGTCAGCAAATAATACTGACCAGAATATTAAGCCAGTAAGTAGTAAAAAGATATCAGAATCACTTCAAATATGATATGCCAATGCTGTAGAAGCTATTTGTTCTTCTGTTCAGACGGAGACTGCTTCAGAGAAAAGTATCCTGCTTAATCGCATTGTAGAATGATTTATGCAAGTGGAAGGTTTTAATAGTGAGTTTTATAAAAAAATGGCCAAGTCTATTCAAGATTCTGGAGATGTTAATAGCCAATGTGATGGTGGTAGAATTTTTTGAAAAGGAGTAACACCACTTATCGCAGCACATTCAGTGGAATTAACTGAACTTCTCTTGAGTCATCCAGATACTGATGTAAACAAATGAGACCCTGTTGGAAATTCACCACTTATGAGAGAAACACGATCTTGATGAGAAAAATTTCACATACTTCTTGCACATCCAAAAACGAATATCAATCATGTAAATAGTAGATGAGAAACTGCACTCATGTGGGCAAAAAATACGGGGAACGAAGAAATGTTATTCACACTTTTAGCAGATCAAAGAGTTAATCTTTCTATAGCAAACCAATGAAATTGGGTATATACAAATACTGATTGGTGAATACGTAATAAGGTTGGCGAAATAATGAGAAGTAGATGAGTAGATCCCGAACATGTAGAAAATCTTCATATACCCATTCTTGGACGTTTAACTTAATGTATAGTATTGTCCGTTTAAAAGATTGATCTAAAAAAGATTTCCTTCTCTGAATTGTCGGGAAAAACTCCGTTTGTTGCGTTTCAGTTTAGGATTTAAGAAAATATGTTTGACAAACGAAAGTAAATATTTATATTTAATTTCAGGTTTTCGACAAATTTTCGAAATATCCAAAAAGGAGCAAATCATGAAAGATAAACATTGGTATTACGTTTTTTTAAAGAATGGACGTCAGTGTTGTGGATACCATAAAGATAAGGAAGGTCGCATTCTTTTTCCTCTTTATGAGATACGAGATTCAATACGTTGTGATTGTGAAGATGTTGTAATCTTTCAGTTCTGGAGCGAGATTTCGAAAAGTGACTACGATAATCTCAGATGAAAGCATTCTTTCTTAAAAGCCCCTCTCGGGGCTTTTTCTATCTTCTTATGCGGATGTCTTTTTCGCTTCATCTGCTTTCTTTTTCTTTTCTTCTTTTATTTTCTCTTTGTACGCTTCCTGTTCTTTTTTAAACTTCTTTTCTTCTTCCACGATTTTAGTGGCATATTCATTGATTTTTTTCTCTACGAACTCCACGGGTTTACTGTATTTCTCACG
>JBAZVV010000094.1:2585-3987 GCA_041660685.1 Candidatus Altimarinota bacterium
TGACTTCTTTCTTCTGTTCGGGGGTTGGAACACGGAGTTTAATTGGTCAAAAAGTAGTCGCGGAGAACACCTTGGAAGGCATGCCATTTATGAGAAGTTTCGTATAGATGTCATATTTCCCGAGATTTACGAGATCATTCGTCGAAACTACTTCCTCATCCATAAGCCCCGAAAGAACCGCCGCATCAGTAAAACCAACCTGAAAACTTGCAATCGTTCCCACATTTCCAAATACCGCTCAGCGTACTGTTTCTGACATTTGTTCTATGTACTGATTTGCCATCACGAGATTGAGCTTATATTTTCGTGCTTCTGACAAGATTGTTGCAAAAGAATCGGTAGCAAAGTTCTGGAATTCGTCGACATAGAGATAGAAATCTTCGCGTTTGTCCTCGGGTATATCGGCTCGTCCCATCGCTTCGATTTGAAATTTCGTAACCATCATGGCTCCGAGAAGTGCACTGGAATCTTCACCGATTTTCCCTTTCGAAAGATTTACGATGAATATCTTCTTATTATCCATAATCCAACGGAGAGAAAATGGATTTTTTGGCTGACCGAGAATATTTCTGAGGAGAGTAGAAGAAAGAAATTGTCCAACTTTATTGAGAATAGGACTGACTGCCTCGACCATCTGCTTTGGTTCCATCGCCTCAAATTCGCTGGTCCAAAATTTCTCCATCATAGGATCTTGAATCTTTGCGATGATTTTCCGACGATACGATGTTTGAGTGAGCATCATAGGGATACTCATCAGAGTTGAGTCAGGAACTTGCAGAAGTGTAATGATGGTATTTCGAAGAATATATTCCAGTCGAGGTCCCCAGCTTTCTGCAAACATTTTCTTAAAAATAGAAAGGAGTCCTGAGGCAACTATTGGTTGAAGTTCCTTAGAAACACTCTCGAGCATATTAAATGCAATCGGATTTTTGTAATCAGAAGGATCAAATACGATAACATCGTTGGTTCGTGATTTTGGGATATTAGAAAGAATAGTATCCGCAAGATCTCCGTGTGGATCGATTACCGCAACACCACGTCCTTTTAGGATATCATCATATATCATATTTTCGAGAAGGGTAGATTTCCCCATACCTGTTTTCCCGATAATATAAACATGGCGTCTCCGATCGGTTGGAAGCATCCCAAATCCTGTACGACCTCCACGAAAATTGGTAATCCCGAGGGGAGTTACATCTTTTGTATCGGTAGCAAGGGGGAGATTTTGAGGCGGTTCAAGCATCTTAGTAGTAACCCAATTAATCCCTGGAGTTTGTACATAAATAGTCGGAAGATGTACGAGTCCTGCAAGTTCTGCAGAGTTGAGAATGATACTATTTTTCCCCGTACGTTTTATGAGTTCCGAAGCGATATCTTCATGTACTTCACTGTCGAGTTTGAA
>JBAZVV010000095.1:0-3970 GCA_041660685.1 Candidatus Altimarinota bacterium
ACAGAAGATCATTCTTTAATAGGTTATTATATAACTGTATTTGGTGATAAAAAAGTTATTGAAGTGAAACCAGAAGAACTTAAAGAGAAAAAATATATTAAGTTAATTACTATGGATTGCGTGAATGAAGTTATTGATATTAAAGAAATAGAATATGATGATTATGTATATGATCTCTGTATTCCAGAAACACAGACATTTTTCGCTAATGGAATTCTTGTACATAACACGGATTCAATTTTCATGGAACTTGGTGATGAAAATGTAGAAACAGTGAGTGATGCGAGGCGGATAGGTTTGGAGATTTCGAATATGGTGAACGACACAGTGAAATCTTTTGTGGAGAGAAAATGCAACGTTCCGGTTGATTTAAAAAAGAGATTTTCATTTAAACAGGAGAAGGTTGCAAAGACCGGGACGTTTTATGCGAAGAAGCATTATTCACTTCACGAGGTTAATTCGGAAGGAACTGATATAGATCACGTGGTTCATGTCGGGATTTCCATTGTCAGGAATGATACCCCGGAATTATGTAAGAGACACCTTGAGGGAATTTATAATGAGTTTGTGAAGAGTGGGGAAACAGAAGAATTTGAGACGATGTGTGTTGAATATAAGGAATTTATAGAGAAAGGAAAACCGGAAGAGATAGGAATTCCAACAAAGATAAATCAGAAATTTGAGTCATATAAGGGAAATTCAATCCATGTCATGGGTGCTAAGTATTGGAACAATCACTATGGAAAGGATCAGAGAATAAATTGGGTGAGTGATGCGAATGTCGGATATTATATCTATGTTACACCGAAGAAAGAGGGAATAGAATATACTCATGTTATTTCAGTCCCAGAAGGTGCTAAATTTCCAAGTGATGATTTTGATATTGATTATGGGCAGATGATGGAGCGACTTTATACTCTCAAACTTGCCGATGCGAATTATGTCATAGAGATTGAGAAAATAAAAGAAGACGTTTATATCTGGTTATTGGAACATGGATATAAGAAGCGGGATTTTTATCTACTGGATAAATGGATTAGAGAAGAACACATAAAGGAATTTAAAAACTTCTTCTTTGAATATTTTGTGAGAAAAAATAGTTTGGAAAAATTAATACAATTTGATGGAAAAACAGTGTATATATCCATGAAGAAGATGCAAGCGAACAGAATCAATAAGATGATTAATGATTATGTAGAGACGTTTCATTTCAGTTTTATCTCTACAAATGAGTTTTTTATCTGGTTGGATGAGCAGGTTCATAACTATAAAAAGGAGAATGGAAAATAATGTGTGGAAAAAATGGATGCGATTGTATGAAGCCGGATATTTCCGATCTCGTTATTCCTGATGAGACTGAAAACATGAAAGAGTTTATTGAAACACAAACAAAACAATATGATCCGATGATTAATTTTATTATAAGTAGAATATTTACATGTGATATAAAGTTTCTTCTCACTGATGGTGCTCAGGTTCCTATGCGAGCGAAGGATGATCTTGGAAATGCTTGTTACGATATCTATGCACTTGAGGACGTGATACTTCGCTCGCATCAAATTACGAAAGTAAAGACGGGGATCAGAAGTGAATTTTCTCCTGATTTTATGGTGGAACTTCGTCCAAGATCGGGATTGAGCGCGAAGGGATTATTGCTTTCATTGGGAACAATAGATTCTAATTATAGGGGTGAATGGATGTGTTCATTCTATAATCCGAATATTGAACCATATCATGTAAAGGCGGGTGATAGGATAGCACAGGCGAGGCCTGTTCGTTTATGTGTTATAAATCCAGAAATCGTAACTGAATTATCCGACACTGAGCGCGGAGAAGGTGGGTTTGGATCAACAGGAAAACAATAGGAGTGAGTTATGTTTGAGAGAAACAAAGATTTTGGTGGGACTACAGTTATTTGCGATGAATGTGGGGATTTCGAGGATTATGATGAAGAAGATTGGAGTGAGTTATCAAAAATAATTAAAGAAGATGGTTGGCAGATTAAGAAAGATGGTGATTGGCTTCATATCTGTCCCAGTTGTGTAGAATAAAATAAGGAGATATAGAAATGGCAGAAGATTATCTTGGGAGAAGAATGGGTAATATTATACCGACAGGCAATAGGGTTCTTATTAAGAAAGAAAAACTGGATGGTGGAACAAAGAAAGTTGGGAATATTATTGTGATGGTTACAGAGAAACAGAAAAAAATTCTCAATGAGGGATTTATTGTTTCTTGTGGTAAAAATGTGGAAAATTATAAACCGGGTGATTATGTGGTTTATGATAAATATACAGGAACAGAGATTGAGCGGGGCGATGATTGTTTCCTAATTATCCCCGAAGATGATGTGATTGCGATTATTGAAGAGGAGAAATAAATGGCTAAGAGTAAAATTGAAATTCCCAATGCACCTGAAGAAGTAAAAGAAGATGCACCACTAAAGGTTTTTAATTATTGTGGTATTCTCTTTATTGGGAGATTGATGGAAATGACGGAAACCACAGTATATTTATCTGATTGTTTACAGGTTCATACCGTATTTACACCGCAAGGTCCCAGCATGGCATTACTCCCAATTTCATTTCCTTTGAATGGTGGACTTGCAAAGATTAAATTTTTAAAGGGTTTAATCTTTGCAGAACATGATGCATTGGGGTTACAGGATGCATATTTGAATGCAGTCCATGACATGACATCAAATATCAGGGTGGCACATTGAATGAATCCAATCTTCAATTATCCCGGGAAATTTATAGTTTTTGAGGGAATTGATTGTTCCGGTAAAACAACACAAGCAAAACGGTTGGTGGATTATCTCAATAATGAACTCCATAAGCCAGCCGTTTTTACTTTTGAACCGGGGGATACGGAATATGGAAAGCATTTGAGACTTGCTATGGGTGGAGAATACAATAAAGAAAAAATATCAAATGCTGAGAACTTATTTCTATTCCTTGCCGATAGGGTTCATCATATGAGGATTAAAGTTATTCCTTTATTGATGAAGGGATATTATGTGATTTGTGATCGATATATTTATTCAACAGATGCATATCAATTTAATCAGGATTCCATTCTTAATGATTCTGAGATTTATGACAAATATTCCGATGTGGATTTATCTGTTTATAACGATAGGTTGTTAAAATTTATGGACACAATGGATATTATTACTGGCCACAAATTTCCAGAATTTATAGTACCAGATGCAACTCTTTATGTCGATATCAATGTAAATACTTTTGAGAAGAGAAAACAAGAGCGTGGCATATGTGATCCCATAGAAGACACATATAAATATAGGCTTGAGCAGATTAGGAAACGATATAATTCTTTGTTTCAAGAAAAACCTGTTTTGCGTAATTCTTTCTATATTGATGGTGAGAAAGAACAGGATCGGGTTTGGGGTGATGTAAAAGAAATTATTGATGAAAAACTAAAGGAGTGGAGAAATGATTGATGGGGTAGATAAGATACTTGGGGAGATAAACAGACTTGAAAAAGAAAGTACAAAAGTCGAGTATGAACTTCAAACACTTGAGAAGGAGAGAGGAATACTCGATGAAGATTTACAGGATATCAAAAAAAGTTTGATTGATTTGGGATATAAAGAGAATGAGTTGACGCAGGAATTTTTGGAGATAGAACTTGAAAAAATTAAGGGAAAGATTCAAAAAATATATGAAAAAATCAGCAAATTTTCTGAATAATCAGTGTATATATAGTAGAGGAAAATAAATGACAGACACTTTTGTTTCTATGCTTGATGAAATCAAGACGAAGAAAAAGACAATAATTGGATTAGTGAAGAAGTATCAAACTGAGTATGATGGTATTATTTCACAGATTTCATTACTGTTGGATGAGAATAAGTTTTCAAAGAGTATATCGGAAATAGCTAAAAAAATAGCTGATCTTTTTTATGGTGGTTATTTGACAGAAGTGATAGATTTTATTAATAGCGTTC
>JBAZVV010000096.1:0-3917 GCA_041660685.1 Candidatus Altimarinota bacterium
AGAATTTACGCTAAAACACTTTAGGAGTATAGGATTTCGCTCATACTTTTTTGTCGAAAAGAGTATATAGAGACAATGAGAAAAATCAAATCTACTTCATCTTCATCCATTCTTCTATATCTTCTCGTATCTCGCTCACGAGTTCTAGATCTTTAATATCTGCGATTTTGAATTCAGGGACTCCACTCTGACGAACACCGTATACTTCTCCTGGTCAACGAAGTTCCAGATCAATTTCTGAAAGTTCGAATCCATTATTAGTACGTTCCATAGCCTTCAATCGTTCTCCTGTATAGGATTTTGTTGTGAAAAGATAACAATAGGATTGGTCTCTTCACCGACCGACACGCCCACGAAATTGATGGAGTTGAGAGAGCCCAAATCGTTCGGCCGCTTCTATGCACATAACTGTAGCGTTCGGATTATCTACTCCAACTTCCACGACAGAAGTAGAGGAAAGAATATCTATTTCTCGATTATAAAAAGATTGCATAATCGCATCTTTTTCTTTGGCTTTCATCTTTCCATGAATAAGTCCCACTCGAAAATCAGGAAATACACTCGTGAGAATTTCTTGCATATTGACTGCACTGGCGACATCGAGTGTTTCCGATTCCTCAACAAGCGGAGAAATCCAGTATACCTGACGACCTGCTTGCACTTCCGTTGCTATGAAATTATATCCTTCATTTCGCTCTGTCTCAGCCAAAACTCTCGTATGAATTGGTTTACGACCGACAGGGTATTCAGAAAGAACCGAGATATCCTGATCTCCATAAATGCTCAATGAAAGAGTCCGTGGAATAGGAGTGGCAGTCATATTCAAAACATGTGGGAGAACCCCCGTTTTGTATGAACTATATTGTTCGAGTGCACGACGTTGTTCTACTCCGAATCGATGCTGCTCATCAACAATGGTAAATGTGAGATTTTCGAAATGTACAGTATCTTCTATAAGTGCATGGGTTCCAATAATTACAGAAATATCTCCATTTTTGAGCTGATATTTCACATCAATTTTTTGTTTGGAGGTGAGTCCACCAACCAAGAAATCGGAAGTGATTCCAAACTCTGCAAGGAGTTTCATGGAACTTGCAAAATGTTGGCGAGCAAGGATTTCTGTCGGAGCGAGAATAGCAACCTGGATTGGAATTTTATCTTGTATTTTCCGACTCTCCAGTATCGCGTGAATCGCGGCAATCATTACCACAATCGTTTTCCCCGTTCCGACATCTCATTGGAGGAGGCGTTGCATAGCATGAGGCTTTTCCATATCTTTGAGAATCTGAAAAAGTACCACTTTCTGACCGTTTGTCAGAGGAAATGGAAGCTTGGAAATAATCTCTTTCACGGTTTCTGGATTCATTGGGATCGATATTGCTCGCCCTTCGCTCATTTGTTCTCCACTTTTTTTCCGCTGAATTCCCTCGTACTGGAGAGAAAAAAGTTCTTCGTAGGCAAGTTCCGTTCTCGCTCGTTCGAAATCTGCTTTGGAAATCGGGAAATGAATCGCTGCCAGATTTACCGCTTTTGTTCGGAATCCTTTTTGAGTTCGGATTTCTTCAGGAAGTACCTCGGGAATAGAGCGGAGATATTCACGGATGCAACCCATCTTCCCTTCGAACCAAGTTGATGGGATATAATTACATTCTGGATACACGGGTACGATTGAAATTCCTTCGTCTTTTGCGAATTCTATATCGGGACTCGGAAATGAGAGTTTCCCGTATTCATACTTTGGTTTCCCATAGATTTTCACCGTGTCGCCCGCGTGAAATTTCTGGAGCATGTATTTTCTATTGAACCAAACCGCTTCCGAGAGAAATCAGGCTTTATCACAGAGAATAGCTTTGCTGAGTTCTTTATTATTACGTGTGCGTTCGGTTGTCAGAGATTCGATTTTGACTCGAATCGTATTTGGCTCTTTTATATTTACATAACTAAAAAACTCCAGAACCTCCGACTTGTCCTTGTATGTCCGCGGATAGTGTCCAATCAAATCCTCCACCGTCTCAATTCCGCCTCTCTGAAGCCGTTTGATATAGGAGTCGGTCGTATGAAGGAGTGCTTTTGTAAGGAGAGTCAAGGGAGTTAATAAGGGTTAGTAGTTAGTTATGAGGATAATATAGAAAACAGGAAAGAAAGCAAAAAAATAGGAGCACCCGAAAGTGCCCCTGAAGTTTTTTGTGAAACAAAACATGAAATATAAAACTTCAGAATCATTTTCCTTTAAAAGTATCATAGTACGCTTTTGAAATAAATCCTGAAGGAGAACCACTATTCAAATCGTTACTATGTACTTTCTTATAATTTAAATGCAAACTTTTTCCATAATCATAGTACCAGAGATAGAACACATATACGAACTGATCAGCGTCAGAATCAGGCGAATATTCGTCACCAGAAACATTGATTTGAAGATCACACTCTGCCTGTAAACGTTCAGGATGAGTAAAAAGCATAACAAGAATCTCGTAAATACCAAGAAGAAACTCGTTTCTTTTTATCACCTGTTGAGCACTAGCAGGAGAACATTTCTGATATTGATTACCAAATTGCGCTTGTATGATGATAATATCTGCTTCCTGTAAAGCAAGGAAATTTTCCATCATACATTTCTTACTCTTAGTCTCACGCAAAAATCTATTATCATGTTTCCCCTGAGTGAAATCATAAAGAAATTTACGTTTGTCTAAAGAAAAATGAGAAAGGAAAGTTCTGAGTCCATAGAGGAAAGGTCTTTTGTATCTATCTTTCTCGACCATATCTTTTTTAAGTAAAGACAGCATTATTTCAACAGCCTCTCCGTAACTGGGAGCTATTTTTGTCCAATGTGGAATAGCGAAAAATCCATTCTCATCAGCATTAACAGAAATTAATTCTTCATCACATTCAATTCTGTCCACCAAGGCTTTATTAGCAAACCCAAGATGAGGAAAAGTTTTTTGAAGTTTAGTAATCTGTTCAGTAATAGATCTTACTTTGTAATCGTCTGGATAGTTACTCCTTTCTGTAAAAACACGGAACTTACCTGTTTTAGTATAATCCCCCATAATTTCCCCCTCTCTACTTAAATATGAAAACATTAAAAAAGATAAAAACTCAAATCATATTGAGTTTTTATACTATATATATTATCTATATGTATTCAATAAGTATTTTGTCTTTTACATTGACATTTTTTATATAAAGTATTTTATATATTTCTATTAAATAAATTTATTTAAAGAAAATCCATATATACAAGAAATTGTTTTTGAGAAAATGAAGAGACCAATACAATACAAAAAATATCGTCATTCTCTATCATTTTTTACTATGGCTACCAAAAAAGTCTATTCCAATACGCTCGCACAAATCGCTGGGAAAGTCGCGACCGCACTTATCTCGATATTCCTCATTAAGATCCTCACCAACTACCTCGATGTTGCGGGATATGGACTGTATTCCAAGGTCTATAACTACCTCTCGATATTTTCAGTTATCGCAGATTTGGGTCTCTATACCATAACCGTTCGGGAAATATCGGAACATAAGAACGATCACGAAAAAGTACAAAGTATCGTCGGGAATATATTGACACTGCGAACATTTTTCTGAGGAGTTATCATCTTCCTTTCGCTCGCAATTGGATTTCTCTTACCAGGATATAATTCTCCGATGGCGATGGCAGGGATTCTCATAACTGGAGTTTTTACCCTCTTTGGACTCATGAATAGTTCGGTTATGTCGCTCCTGCAGGCACATCTGAAAACCGAGTTTTCTTTCGTTTCTATCACTACGGGGAAAGTTATTAATTTTCTCGCTGTTCTCCTGATTGTTTTTGTACTCCTTCCAAAAGGACTCATGTCATCGGACCCCAATCTCCAATTTTGGGGATTTATTGCGATACTACTCGCGGGACTTTTGGGAAATAT
>JBAZVV010000097.1:0-3836 GCA_041660685.1 Candidatus Altimarinota bacterium
GGTAGATTTTACATATTTTCTGAAATCAATTTCTGTAATTTCTTTTATTACACCCTCATCAGTGTTATTCTAAAGCGATTCCTCCACTTCGGTCGGAATGACATTTGCAAAAATGATAAATCACTATCTTTACTAACATCTATTCCCTATCCCCTACTTTATGTCTTCTACTCACTCGCTCAGTAAACAAAAACGCCGACTTTCGATTCTTTTTTCGTTGTCGATTTTTATTATCATTCTCTTACTTGATATTGGATTTCTCTCTTTTAAATATGTTAATTATAAAACACAAGAACTTGAACGACTTTCTTTTCAATCTCAAGGAATCGTAAAAGCTTTCAAAGAAAATCCTAACTTTACACAAGATATCCTACAAGGGAAAACTCCAATTCTCTCCCCTGTTATGCACAGAGGAAACATAAATAATATACCATGAGTACGGATATGAGTACGCCAAAGAAGTATTCAGATGGAAAATTTTTTCATCTATAATGCACTCGATGGAAAAATCCTCTTTTCACCACAAAAAGACGATGAACTCTATGGTACTCTACGAGAAAAAATTCAGTCGAATATGCAAGAATGACGGATATCCTTTGAATTTAACGATACAAAATATCTTTTCTTTCATACCCCCATAATGAATGGGATAGATGCGGTATTTTTTACGGAATCTCGGATGACGAATGAGAGTATGCTCGCTGATATTCTCATATACCTCATCGGAGCTATTCTCCTCTCTCTGGCTGTCTATGTAGTAAGTTCCCGTTTTGTTGATCGCACGCTTTCTCCTGTCGAGAAAAATATGAACCAGATGGAACAATTCATTCACAATGCAGGACATGAACTCAAAACTCCTCTTTCTGTTGTCAAAAGCTCTCTAGAACTTATGAAACTCAGTAAAAATTACGAGGTAGGAATTCCAGAAAGTATCGAGGAAATAAATAGAATGGATAGGCTCATACAGGCCCTTATCGATCTCTCTACGATTGATAATTTCGAGCAATCCGAAACATTAGATATCGGAGAAATCATAACAAAACTACAAGCAAATTTCAAAGAAAAACTTGAAGAAAAACATATTTCCTTGGAGGTTATTACAAAGAAATCACTTTCTGTCAGAGCAAACAGAGAATATACAGAAATACTTCTCAGTAATTTTCTGAGTAATGCTATAAAATATAATAAAGATGCTGGGAAAATTATCATAACCCTTGACCAAAAAAGCGTGACCATACAAGACACATGAATTGGAATTTTGAGCGAAAATATCCCTCATATATTTGAAAGATTTTACAGAGAAAATGAGTGACGTGATGAGAATTCTTTTGGGATAGGACTTTCATTCGTGCAACATATCGCCGATCTCTATAAATGGAATATCACAGTCGAAAGCGAGAAAGAAATTGGCACAACTTTTCAAATAACATTTTAATATATTTTGATTTTTTACCTATTTCCCATAGAATTCGCCAGATTTATTTCCCTATTTACTTTCATTTCATTCTATGCAGTCATCAAAAAAGCTTTCGCTCTTTACGGGTATTGTATTAATAAATTCTCTCTTATTTACTTCTTGTTCCAGTACTGCTCATACAAATGCGGATATACAAAATTCTCTCCAACAACTCAATGAGAATAACACAAATTCATTCTCCCAAACAAACAATACAACTATTAAAAAAGTAAACACGAGGACGAAAGCTTCCTAGTAAGAGTAAAAAATTGTTTTTTACATTCCCATTACATACGATGTATATATTTACTCCTGCAATCTCGTCAAAACAGATTTCAGGAGTAATTTTATTTATATAACACAAGGGGAATAAACGTGATTATTTACATCATATCTCCGTAATAAAAGAACTCCTTCTAAAAATTTTATATCTTTATATTTATCTCTATGAACAAGAAAATAATAGCAGGAATAACACTCGTAACACTCGCGACTGCGGGAACTCTTACCTATGCTGCCAGTACCAATACTGGAACAGGAAATACTCTGAGAAATACTTTCTCAGGAATACACAGAATGGGAAGTGGAAGCTTCGATGCGGAACATTTCAATAAAAGAGGAGGAGAAATGAGAGGTTTTGGACAAGGAAATGGACAATTTGGGATGATGAACTCTTCTGAAGGATTTGGATTTATGAGAAGTTGATCAGGTTCACAACTCACCGATGCAGAGAAAACAAAACTTACCACCATGACCGATGTAGAGAAGAAAGCATTCTTCGACGCAAAGATGACAGAAGTAAAAGCTCTTCATGATGCAAAGGAAACAGTTATAGATAAACTTATCAACGGAGAAATTCTTTCCGATGCTGAGAAAGTAACTCTTGCAACCATTAAGACAGAACGAGCTGCTGCAAAAGCAAATCGTATCGCTCAGGAAGCAAAGATGACCGAAGTGAAAGTAATCATGGAAAAAGTGAAAGCTGGAACCACTCTCACTGCTGAGGAACAAGCGAAACTCGATGCTCTCAAATCAACCTTCAATGAAGGTGGAAAGGGTGAAGGAGGAAAAAGAGGAGGACATGGAATGGGACGATAAGATATTTTACTAAAAATACCACTTGGTTATCAAGTGGTATTTTTTTGACTATTTCCAGATAAAGTATTTTCTCAATAAAAATTCTTTATCAATTATATTGACTTATTAATATATTTTATTATAAGTTATACAATAACTTTACTTATAACTTATTTCCGAAATATGACCATAGAACAAAGACATAATCAGCTTCGAGGAATTTCTCTTGCTCGTAATATGATAGGAGCTTCTGCATCTGATTTGAACAAAACTCTCATCGAGAACAATGTATTTGATGAGCAGATGATTAAAGATATTTTTGGTGAATATATTCAAAACTATTCTCTGGATGATATTAAAAATATTTCTATGAAACTCGCTCGATTTGGATCGATAGCGATAGCTCAGAATCACTTGAGTATTGTGAATCAATTTTACGCTCTCATGATTCATAAAGTACTTCTTCCTGATTATCTTGAAAGTGCCAGTACGAGTACGAAAAAAGAAGAACTCAAAGGTATTATCGATCGTTATATGAATAGACTCGATAAACATATTGAGAAAATTATACAACAACCTTTTCATATCAGTATGGGAGATAAAGAAGAAATTTTTGATGAAGTAAATAAAATGTGAGGGATTACTAATAGAAATTTTCGTTCTTGGGGGCCATTTGGTTCGAATTTTATCGGGTATGATGACGAAGCTATGAGACATATCATGATTATCCCTGTTATCTTAACAAAAACAGAAGGATCTACTCTTTCTAAAATTGATCCAGAGGTGATTAAAAAAAGTGTTTATGATATACTTCCAAAAAAGAAAAAAGGAACAAAGAAAAAAAATAATGAAGATATATTTGGGGATTTCGAAGTAAGCTTCGAAACAAAAGTGGATAAAGATTGTGAGCATGGAAATGTCCCAAATATGACCTATCTTCTTGTCAAAATTAATAATCCAGAGATATCAGAACTTTCCAGTAGTTTTTATTCCAACGAGGAAATATATAAACATCTAGAAACTTTCATAGAACTTGATAATTTATTGGTAAATACTATTGCAAAAATACTCGGTACCAAAGGAGATGTTTCTTATCAAAGCCTTGCTACGACAACGCCATATCTATATAAAAGTGCTCAGGAATGAGAAAAAGTTGATATGGAGAAGTTTACAAAACTCATGGTGCAGATGAAAGAAAAAGTATTTCTCAGAGATGTTGCTGGACAGAAACGAGCCAAGGAGGAAGTTGCCAGTATTGTGAAAACTTTAAAACACCCCGATGTTATGAAGTCATGGGGAGCTA
>JBAZVV010000098.1:0-3766 GCA_041660685.1 Candidatus Altimarinota bacterium
ATTTTGATGATATACTTCTCAGAACTCATGAGCTTCTTCAAATCCCTGAAGTGCTCGAAAAACTTCATAATAAATATGAATATATATTTGTTGATGAATACCAAGATACCAATGATATTCAATACAAAACTATCAAACTTCTCGCAAGTAAATTCGGGAATCTCTCTGTCGTGGGAGATGATTGGCAGGGTATCTACGGTTGGCGAGGGGCAAATATTAAAAATATTCTCTCGTTTCAGAAAGATTTTCCTGGGGCAGTGGTAGTAAAGTTGGAACAAAATTATCGTTCCACCAAGACTATTATCGCTGGAGCGAATGCGGTTATTAAGTGCAATAAAGAAGCTCTCGATAAAACCCTTTGGACCGATAATGATGAGGGAAATAAAATATTGCTCATTGAAGCAATTAGTGAAAAACAAGAAGCGGAACTTATTATGAAGGAAATTAAAGATTTTAAAGAAGAAGAATGAAGAACTTCTCAAAAACAAAGTAATTTGAATGAAAAATGAGTATCAGAGTGAACTGTACGAAGTAGTACAGTGAATGAGGAAACGGAATTTTGAATACAAAGTACGAGTTTTTCAGAAGTTCCTGATTATAGTAAATGGGCGATTTTATATAGAACCAATAGTCAGTCACGACTTATAGAAGAAGCTCTTATAAAAGCAGGAATTCAGTATAAAATCTATGGAGGAGTACGGTTCTATGAACGAAAAGAGATCAAAGATATACTCGCATATATGCGACTCATTTTTAATCCGCTCGATACGATGAGTCTTCGACGTATCATCAATGTACCGAGTCGAAAAATCGGAGAAAAAAGTGTAGAAACTTTTCTCCATTATGTTCATAATTTTCACGCACCATTTTCAGATGTCATAGAAGGAATCGATGAAATGGATGAACTCACGCCACAAGCTCGTCGGGGGATTGCGGGATTTGGTACTATTTACAATGAATTGACAATATACTTACAAAATCATTCCATAAAAGAAATGATGGAGGAGATTATTAAACGAACGCAGTATGTTGATTATCTCCGTCACGAATACGGCGAAACCGAGAGTGAATCTAAAGAGGAGAACTTGAAAGAATTTGCCAATATGGCATCGAGATATGATGGACTCGAAAGTCGAGAAGCTCTTATGATGTTTCTGGAAGATATCGCTCTCATAACAGATTCTGACCGAGATGAGCCATGACAAAATAATTTCGTCTCCATGATGACTATCCATTCCTCCAAGGGATTGGAATTTGAGAATGTTATTATTGCAGGAGCGGAAGAGGGATTATTTCCTCACTCACGGACTCTTATGGAACCTCGGGAAATCGAGGAAGAACGACGACTTATGTATGTTGCGATGACCCGTGCAAAGCATACATTGACTATTACACGTGCTCGAGAGCGGTATACTTTCGGGAATTACTCAGCGAATCCTGCTTCAAGATTTTTGAAAGAAATTCCAGAGGAATACATAGAACGAAAAGAAATAGTGGTTAAAAATTTCTTCGGGAATCTGGGAAATACTTCGTATCCGACTTTTGATACCCCATCCCATGATAGTACTCAAAAACCAGTAGAAAAAAAAAGGTCAGTGACCTCAAATGACCCGAGTTCCTTTTCTCTCGGGCAGCGTATTCGTCATGTGGAATTTGGAATGGGAACCATTGTCAGTATATCTGGTCCGATTGCAGAAATCGCTTTTGGGGCAGGAAAGGGGATTAAGAAAATGCATCTCGGAATAGCTCCGATTGAAAAAGAGAACGGATAATTAGAAAATATTTCTCACTCGTTCTTGTAGAGACTGGATAAATTCTATTGTAAATCGTTGTGCTTCAAATTCCATTTTCCTATCCAACAAGACAGAATCATTGACTATTTCCGTAGCAGTACGTGAAAATACCCCCATCATTTCCCCGATTTGTTGGTCGATTTTCCAATATTCATAGTTCTTCCAGAGTATCTCAATCTGGAGTTCTTTTTCGAGATTATCCATAGATCATTTTATGAAATTAAATCTTGCGAGATTTTGTTTTTACTGGTTTTGATTCTATCTGTCTCAATAATATATCGACTCATGAACTTGTGAAAGTAACAAATCTTTTCCCCTGATCTGTTTGACGATCGGTAAAATGAGACCGTCTATTCATTTCTTTTAAAACACGGGATATTTTTTGATGAGGAACACTGAGAATTTCAGCAATTTGAGAAACTGATTGCTCCTGCAACAAACGTGCACGATTTTCGAATATGAGATTATTTTCTCAGATTTCAGGATTTTTTAGAAGAGTCTTCATATACATTGGCATAATAGGATAAATTTTAACTTTCTGAAAAGTGATTTACTCGAATTTTTTACTATGTAAACAGATTTTTTCCGTTTCTCTTCTGATAAATATCCTTATGGTTTCAAATGCCTGTGTAATATAATCCTGCTTTAATTGATAGGTTCTCTCTGAGTCATTTCTTGCTTTAATGATATGGAAATATTCTATATAATTTTGTGTAAGATGCATCCATATTTGCATGGGAGAAAAAGAACATATATCTCTTTGTTGTGCGAAAAGAATTTTGAATTCCCTAAACTGCAATCATGGTTTTGATTCGGGAACATTTAGTACTGTCTGCACTTTCTCGTTGGTAGTTACTTCTACTTTTTTGGATTCCTGAGATTTATCGAGATATACCAACAGTTCCCGTACTCATTGTTGAGTCAATCTAATGAGCCTTCGCTTTTTTTTAAAATCTTCTTCATATCTACTCACTCATACTTCCCGTAAAAATGCAGCTATAGTTACAGCATGTACCCCTAAAACCTTTGCAATTTCAGAAATCGGAGCCATTCATAAGGAGAGGATTCTCTCTTCCATGGAAATGTCTTCTTCTCTAGCTACGATATCATTCATAAGAGGAATAATAGTGGAATAAACGGAATTTTAGAATAAATTTATATTGAAATACAATAAATAGTCAACTATTTATTTCTGACTATTGAGTTGGGGAAATTATAACACGATATCTCGCACATTTAACACAATTTTTTTACGCCCCATCCATTCTTCTTCACTTATCTCGACGACAAGTGAAACACTTTTCTGAGAGCGAAGTTCATCGTAAAATTCTCCGAATCCAAAAGCATTGATACTGAACTTTTTTTCATTATCAATAAATTTGAGATGTTTCCCATCTTTTCCGAGGTATTCGACACTTGTAGGAATAAAATCCTGGATCAAAAAAAGTGGCTTTGGATTTCCGATTCCAAAGGGCTTGAAGATTTGAAGAGTTTTAAAGAAATCGGGATTTATTTCTGAAAGAGAGAGAATGGTCTCTATTCGGAGCGTTTTTGCTTTTGTTGCAATAGCTCCGTGTTTTTCTGTGAGTTTTCGCTCTATCGTTTCTTTGAATGCTTCAAAATTCTCAGCGAGAATAGTAAAGCCAGCTGCTTGACGGTGACCTCCAAAGGCGACGAAGTATTCACGACATTCCTCCAAAAGTTCTACGATGCTTATGTGTTCGGGACTTCGGCAACTTGCCACGAGTTTATTTCCTTCGTTTTTGAGAGCGATTGCTGGTTTCCCAAAAGCTTCCGTGAGTCGTCCTGCGATGAGTCCAATAATTCCATGTTCGATATCACTGGAATCATAGAATAGGATTCCACGGTCTCGATCGACCACTTCGAGTGCATGTGTAATAAAATGCTCGGTGGTGGTTTTTCTTTTACTATTGAGATTCTCAAGTTCTAAAAGAATAGGATCAAGTTTATCT
>JBAZVV010000099.1:0-3761 GCA_041660685.1 Candidatus Altimarinota bacterium
ATGATCCATATGAGCATGTGTAATAACCACTGCATCAGGAATAACTTCGACTTGTGTATTGAGCTCGTAATCGTTTTCGGTGCCTTGATGGCCACCCATATCGACACAAGCTGTACGAATCGCTCCGGTAGTATCAGTAAAAGTCAAAACATGACACGAACCGGTCAGATTGCGACCTACTTCAGGATTGTCGATCCCACCATAGCTCATAACACTCATCTTACGAATAAAAGGATGGGTACCTACAATTGCTATTTGTTTAATATTTGACATGACTTTCTCCTAAAAATTTGAAAGAAAAAATAATAATGTTAAAGAACTAAATTTGTTATACATATTTTTTATAAATATGCAAATCACTTTTTTAAATTCATTTCAAAAACAACTTTTCACACAAAGATACCGATAAAACCAAGAGGTATTTTTTTATTGATATATTCCCTTTTTTCACTATAATCCTGCTCTCTATTATCTATCAGTCATACACATGAAAAAACATGATATCCTCGAAAATATCTCCATTGATAAACTTATTTTTGGCGGAAAAGGTCTCGCCCTTGCACCAGATGGACGAAAAATTCTCATCACTGGAGGAGTCATCCCCGGAAGTGTCGTGAATCTGCGAATTTTGAAAGTGCGAAAAACTTATTTTGAGGCACAACTTTTGGACACTGTGAAAAAATCCCCACTCGAACAAGAACTTCCTACTCATTATCAGGTGTATGGTGGTTGCAAATGGCTCCCTATCGCCTATGAAGAACAGTTAAAAATCAAAACAGAACAAGTCCGAGAAGCATTTCATAACATCGAGAAATATTGGAATTCGGATTTGATGAATACGAAAAAAGTATCAGAAGAAAATATCGCTATAGAATGAGAAGAGGTAGAAACTTTTGATGGCTGAGCTATAAAAGTGGGGATTGGGAGTACTCTTGTCAGAAAACCTCCTGTTTTTCATGACATTGTCCCTTCTCCAGAGATTTATGGATATCGCAATAAAGTCGAGTTTTCCTTTGGAAAATATATCTCCGAAAAAGAAGGAATTCATGATACATTTCGTTTCGGATTCCATGCACAAGCACAATTTGACCGAATCATCGATTGTGATTTTTGTGTCCTTGCTGACGAAGAAATCAATGCTATTTTTCGTGAAATGAATATATATTCCCGAAAATCTGGACTTCCAACGTATGACCCGAAAACTAATATAGGATTTTGGAGACATTTCGTGGTGAGAAAAGCACATTTCACGGGAGAGATTATGATTATACTCAGTGTCAATCACGAATTTGAAGAATATAATCGAAAATTCGAGGGAGATATTCTCGTGTTCGTAGGGAAACTCATGGAGCAATTCCCACGTATCGCATCCGCTTATCTGCTCCAAAACTCCGGACGGGCTGATATTGTAACGGGTGAAGCTATTCTCATGAAAGGAAAACCGACTATTACAGAAAATCTCCTCGGGAAATCTTTCGAGATCAATCCAAAAAGTTTCTTCCAGACCAATTCTCTCGGGGCGGAGAAACTCTACACTTTGGTACGAGATATGATGCAAACCAAATGAGGAACTCTCCTCGATCTCTATGCTGGGACCGGAACTATCGGAATCCTTCTTGCAGAGAGATTTGAGAAAGTATACAGCGTAGAACTTGTTACGGAAGCGAGCAAAGATGGTGCAAAAAATGCTACGAGAAATGGAGTTACGAATATTTCATTTATCAACGAAAAAACGGAGAAATTCTTACCGAAATTTTTAGAAGACAATAAACTAGAAACTGCTCAAAAAGAGTGAAATTCGTGAGAAAATCGAAGCCATAGCTCCCCCAGAGAGGGCTTATCAGAGCGAGACGTACTAAAAAGTACGATGAGCAATGACACGGAGATTTGAACAGGAAGTTCGCCTTTTTCAGAAGTTTCCCTCATTATCGATCCACCGAGAGATGGAATGCACCCTGCTGCGCTTCCTAATATTCTTAAATTTAACGCAAAAGAAATTATCTACGTGAGTTGTAATCCTGCGACTCTTGCCCGAGATCTTGATTATATTCTCACCAATTCCGAGTATCGACTGACGGATGTTACTCCAGTAGATATGTTTCCACATACTCACCATATAGAAACTGTGGTGAGACTGGAAAAAAATATATAATACTCATTTTCTAAAAGATTTACTATGCTCGACAAAAATTCCATTCAGACTTTTCTCGATGAAGGTATTTACACTATTTTCATTTCTTTCATCCAGAGTGGCTGTGCGGGGACGAAAGTTTCAGTAGTAACCGAATTCGACCAAACCAATCTCGTGAGTGCTCCCATAAATGAAAATCTCATAGCTTTTTATCGAGCAGATGAAAAAGATATATTGGAGCAAGGAAATATCACTTTTGCGAAAGGAAAATGGATTTTTACAAGCGAGAAAATCCAGGATCGTTGCGGATGTGGATCGAGTTTCTCTTTCGAGAAAAAGATCATCGATAGTGGCAAACTCACGAAACTTCAGGAAATCTTTGGGAAGAGGAAAAAAGGGTTGCATGAGTAATACTTCCCATGAGAAAAATAATAATTTCTCATTTTGAAATTCAGACAGTCTTGGGATATACAAGAATTGCAACTGACTTTGTCTGAATGAGAAAAGGAAATTATTATTTTTCTCATTTCCTCACAGTCAAAAGGAATATTTTCAGTAAACACTTAAAAGTCCGCTCTCGAGCGGACTTTTAAGTGTTTGTCTATTCTCTTACTTCATCTCCACACTTCCTATTTTTCCATATGATCCACCTATATCATTCGCTTGGATCTTATTATTACTGACCGTGATAAGTGTATTATCTAGGTAGAGATTTCGGACAATGAAATCATTAGAGAAGTTCCAGATCTGATTGGAAAGGTATTCACCTATTGGAGAATCAGCATAACAATACGGTGGAACATAGGTCTTAGCTGGATTGGTGCAATACTGTCCACCACCGATAAGTTGTCGACAAACCGGTTTTCCATCGTTTTGTGAATACTGCTTACATTCTTCTGCTCGTTTGGACTCGAGCCCTGTTGTATCGAGATGAGAAATTCTCGACTGTTCTTTTACTCCATTCTTGAGGTCGATGCTCAGTGCAACCGTTCCTTGCCAAGCGTCTTTGCTGCGATAAGTATCAGTCGTATCATTCGCACTTATCATAAGTGTTGCTGGAAGGAAAAGGAGATTTTTTTTCGCAGACCAAGTGAAAAGTCGTGGATTCTGGAGTACTTCTGAACTCGATCCCTGATCTCAGAGTGTCAGAGTCGAGAGTTGTTTCGGATGAGCCACATCTCCGACATCATAGAGATCGACTTTAATTCCTGCATTTTGTGTTCCGCCCCATTGATTCGTCTTCGTATCGTAGCCGATTCCAATCAAGTGCATCGCATCGTACGGGTGAAGATAGGTAGAATATCCAGGGATTTTTAATTCTCCGAGAATCTTAGGATTTTTCGCATCACTCAAGTCGATCGTGAAGAGTGGATCAATTTGTTTGAATGTTACCAAATAGAGGCGATTTCCGATAAATCGGGAACTTTGGAAATTCTCATCTTTCCCGATATCCTGAAGTTTTCCTATTACTTGGAGCTTCGGATCGAGGATAAAAAGTTCTGTGGAACGAGTGGGGTAATTATGGCTCGTAACGAGTCGGAAATTTCCGGTCGTACTTTCTTCATCCATAGAATACTGATTGAGCGGAGAACCTGGGATGATAGTGGAATTTACATAAGAAGTCGCGTCA
>JBAZVV010000100.1:0-3751 GCA_041660685.1 Candidatus Altimarinota bacterium
TGTGTCTGCTTTTTATCAGTCTCGCATTCAAAAAAATGTACTCGCTTGATACACTCGTGCCGAATCTGGAACCATATCCGGATACATTGTACTATGCCACGCCGGCATGGAACTTCATCAAAGGCGATGGTTTCTCCATGTCTCTCAACAACTATGAAGTAAAACAGGTTACTCCCCCACTCTACTCACTCTATCTGATACCGTTTTTTGCTTTATTTCAGGATGTCCGCGCGTTTTATATTGCGAATATGGTTCTCCTTTTGGGAAGTATTATCCTTTTTTTGAAGACTTCACAGCATCTCTTTAAAACGAAGTGGTCGCCACTCATCACACTTGTCTCAGGCATATTCCTGGTCACTAACTTTTATATATTCACTCTTCCAACACTTCTTCTTGCAGAGAATATTACTGTCTTCCTTTCAGCTCTTTCGGTATATCTTCTGGTTATACCATACAAAAAAAATCTGTTGTTTTTGTCCGCTGTTCTTGGATCATTATTCTGGTTTATCAAGCTGTCAAATCTGCTTTTCGGCATATCATTTTCGATCCTATACATACTCAAACTGTGGAAAGAAAAAAAGAAAGATGTTCTGATACGATATATTCTTTTGTCATTTTTTTCATTTGCCTTATTTATCGTGTATATATACTTTTCTTCTTTTTTGAAAGATCATAAAAATCTGGCGAGTGGTGCGAGTTTCGGAGTTTCCTATTTTATTCCCAATTGGTCTCTGTATGTGCAGAATCTTCTCGGCGGAGATACCCGCTCATTATGGTTTCATGAGAAGCTTATATCACCCTTCATCACGATACTGATCATCATCGGTATTCTCGTCAGCATAGTTGTGAAAAAATGGCGATATCTCAGTTTGCAGCTTTTATTTTTTGTATTCTCAACTGTCCTATTCCTGTCTTTTTTCTACGCGCAGGATGCGCGCTACATCTTGGGAGTCTTTCCGGCATTACTCCTTTTTATAGGAATTTTGTTATCAGTCCTTTTTGAGAATGTTCCTTCAAAAATCAGTTTAGCCATAGTCAGTATCGTCCTTGGAATGTATGTTCTGATACCGGCGTTTGGATATAAGGATGAAGCTTTGCTTATCAGTATGAAAAAGCAGATAGGACTGAACTTCAAGCACCGTGAGGTGCCGTGGAATTACATTGCAGTTCAGGAATGGAATACGTTTTTCGGTGGTAAAAGAAATGAGAAATCGTATTTGGGGACGGTGCTTCCGATTTATTATGTCAATTTATTCAGTAATCAGTCCTATACTTATCTTCCTCTGGTAGTTGGGCAGGATTTTTTCCCGGGAAAAGGAGAGCTTGGTGATCAGATGAACATTCATTCGATCGAAGATCATTACCGGAAACTTCTGAAAAAAGGAGCCAGACTCTATGTAACCCGATATTATATAAATAATCTTTCCTCGTGGGAGAAAGAGTATACTCAGTTGCAGGAAGCATTTACCTTTACCGAAGTTCATACCGGATGTTTGGGAAGTTGCAGTATTTATCAGTTAGGATTAAAAGAATGAAAAAGTATTTACTGGGTGCATTCATCGTCAGTCTCGCCGCATTTATTCTCTATATTTATAAACTACAGATCGGATTTTCTTTCCATCCGGATTTTGCCCGCGATCTGCATGAAGTACTGCGTATCTCGCAAGGTGACATCACACTTCTTGGTCCCAAACTGACATTCGGCGGAATCTACTCGGGCCCCTATTATTTTTATTTATTTGTTCCGGCTTTTATTGTATCGTCATATAATATCTATTCTCTGCATGTCTTTAGTGCTCTGCTCTTCGCGTTGGGAGTGGGATACTTTTTCATAAAAACTGCAGATAAATATGGTCAGGTGAATTCGTTTCTTGCTTCACTGACTATTCTTATCCTCCCTTGGTATGTCATCGGGGCACGTAATCCCAGTAATGCCTTTACCTTTTTGCCACTCCTTTTGTTTTTACTCACATACATTTTTTATAATAAGCCAAAATCAATCCGTGCATTGACATTGCTTGGTCTCCTTCTCGGAATCATCATCAACTTCCACTTCATAAACGTCATTCTCGTCATTCCGTTGCTTCTTTATTTTTGGCAGTATCTCAAAAACAAAAAAGTATTATTTTTATTTCTTATCGGAATCGGGCTCGCGTTCACGCCTCTCATCCTTTTTGAGTTGCGGCATGACTTCATCATGTTCAAAAATACGTTTGTCCAACAGTCATATCTCTCATGGACAGAGAATAAAAATATACCGGGAGGTGTATCTGGGAAGAAGAATGTGATCGCAAATATCTTTTTTATGTCGGAGCATATTCGGAGTCTCATTGGTATAAATCCGTTGATTATGTATGCTGTTTTGGGAATGATTCTTTACTTTAAAAAAGTAAAAAAAGAAGACTGGATCCTTTTCTCTATGGGACTCCTCACTCTGGTATCATTTGCATCGATCATCAGATTCCAGTTTATTTTCCATTATCTCTACTCCACGGCATTGATGCTCTCATTTATCGCGATATATCTGGTTCTTCGAAACCGGCTCTCAGGAATCTTGATTATCCTTATAATTTTTGCACTCACCTTTTTCCCTCAGTATATTTATCAACCCAGAGACAGGAAACATGAGCCATTTGAGAAAGCAGTGGAGTACGTCGTATCTCATAATCTTTTGAAAAAAGATGCAAACTTCAATGTCATTCAAATCACAAAAGAAAGGATACTTGCGACGATAGGATTCGAGTATCGATATTTTCTTCGAAAGGAAGGATATGTCCCACGAACTGAGTTTGAGTATAATGACTCGCAGGAGCTCATCATCTTTTCAGAGATGCCGGACCTTGATCTTGCCGCATATACTTCATGGGAAGCAGAGCAGTTTGGAAAACAACATTTCAAAAATGCGCATAAATACCAGGCAGGGACAATCACGATTTACAAGATTACAAAATAAGATGTGGCTTTCAGTTTACGGTGAGTCAATGAAGATCTGAAAAAATGGTTACTTGAGGATGAGTAAGCAAAAATGATGCAGGTATCTCCGGCGTTGGTTCTTCAAGTGTGATGAGCTTTTCAAATATTTTTTCTTTTTCATCACCGTGGACCAGTAAAAATATTTCTTTCGATTCTAAGATCGTCCCGATGCCCAAGGTAAGAGCTTCAGTAGGGACTCTGTCTTCGTTCCCCTGAAAAAAACGACTATTTACTTTGATCGTTTCTTCGTTGATCTGGATTTTACGAGTGCGTGTATCACCTGACGATCCCGGTTCATTAAAAGCGATGTGTCCATTTACTCCGAGTCCGAGTATCTGCAGATCGATTCCTCCATGCTCTTTTATCAGATCCTCATAGTCACTGCATTCTTTCTCGGCATTTGGTGCTTCTCCATTCAGGATATGTGCATGATCAAGTAAAAAAGTTGAGTTTGCTTTATGGAGTGGTTCCCAGAAAATACGGTTCATTTCTGTCCGATAGCTACGCGGGTGCGTCTGTGAGATGGGATAGTACTCATCAAGATTAAAAGTATAGAGATTCGAGAGATCCAGAGAGTCTTCCTTCATCATTCGGATGAGATGGGTATACATCCCGACGGGAGTACTTCCGCTTGATAGTCCGAGAGAAAAATGATCGTTTTGTAAAAGACCATGAGAAAGACGTCTGCAGACCTGTTCTGCCGCACTTTGTGAAAGTTGGTCGTATGTCGAGAACGAGTTAACGGGAAGCGTTTTCATGAGTTGTGTACTGATTGGTA
>JBAZVV010000101.1:0-3543 GCA_041660685.1 Candidatus Altimarinota bacterium
CTTGGTCTTTGGCGAATCATTGATATCATATGAGAGTACCTGATGCTGTTATATTTACTGAGTTCTCTGGGAGAGGATACTTTCATGATTTGATTTGAAATATATCTAATCACTTCTTGAGATTCGTAAGGTTCTCTATTCTATTAGCATCACGAGCAGAAGACTGAAATCATCAGAGATTAAGGAATGCTATAGTTCAAAGAATAACAAGGATGGTTATTACTACTATGAGTTCTACGAGGGTGAATCAGGAGTAGGATTTGGTTTGGGGTTTTTGGGGAGTTTTTTGAGGGGTTTTCATAGAGGGAAAATGTTTGGGAATAATGGGGATTATTATAGTGATAATTTCGGGAAAAGAAAAAAGAAAAACATATACGAAAATCTCATATCATTATTCTTGTGATATGAGATTTTCTCCATTAAGTTTTCTTCTATCTTCGAACGGTATCTTTTTTTCGAAGTATCTCCATTTTATTGACATAATTAAATACGGAACTTCGAAATGGGTCTTTATTCCATTCATCTTCTCGTGGCAAAAGAGAAGCATTTATGTGTTCTTTTGAGAGAAAATCACGAAGCTCTTTATCACGTAAGAATAAGTAGATATTCTCATTAGTGCTATTCGGATGATCTTCCATATTTGTCATAAAAGCATCGAGCTTTGAAAGAAAAAAAGCAATTTTTGGATTTGTTTTTCCTCCTTCTAACAGACTATAATAATCCTGTATATGTTCTAAAAAAATATCCCTATTATACTGTATCTGTCCTTGAAGTGTTCCTTTTGTATCTCGATATAAATGTAGAGGATTGATATCTGACCATGACATATAAACAGATTCTGTCTTTATAGGTACTCAGAGAACTCATTCCGAGAGACGAAGAATAAAATTCTCTGAGAGTGCTAAAAGTACTTTATCCTCAGGAAGGTTATTTATTCGCATAACGGTTCGTTCATATTGTCGCATGGAACTGACATCATCAAAAACAGTATTAAGATTATATCCTGCAGATACCAGCATATAATTCAATTTTTCGGAGTGTTGTGCAAGTTTATAAGTCAAAAGTGAGGCGGAAGCGATTTTCCCTACCACATTGGATCCATCACCATCATCGAAACGCATGATACGAGAAAGTTCCTGAGAAATCGCTTTTCTTGACACTATTGTCTTTTTTGTTTTTACCTCTGTCATCATTTTATTTATAGATTCAATATGTTTCATATCCTCCTGAATCTTGAATTGTATATTTTCTGGAAAAGATCTGAGAAATGTTTGTATGTCTGAATTTGCAAAGATTCGAAAAAGATTTATCATCGAGGCATTGAGTATATTGTCCTGTTCAAAACCCGATAAAAGGGGTGATATTTTAATCTGATAATCTCCTATAGAACTCCCAAATCACATTTTCTTGAGGGTTTTTCTTGAGATGGTCTTTCCAGAATCTCCATACGACTCAACTGCGAGTATATTCGCAAGCATTTTTCGATGGGATTCATCCATTGTTACGAGCTCTATAACCCTCTTGTCCGTTTCTGAAATCCATGGGAAATCAGGCGTATAGGAGATATCTGCGATATCTACCAAAAGTGATTCGAGTGATTCGAGAGAGAGAATAAAACTCTTGTAAGGTTTTGGATTTTCTAAAAATTTTCTTGCATTGAATTCTGTGTCATAGTTCGCTTGTGCGAGAAATCGCTCAACAAAAATACGCTTCTTATAATCTTGAAGTTGTGAAAGTTCCTGCATATGAGGATATCTCTCTCCTGCTTCACCAAGTGTCGACACATATCTACTAATGGATGTGAAAATCTGTCGATATGTATCTCCGGGAAGAGTTCGAATACTGATGAAGTTCTTAATCTCAGAAAGTCTCTTATTTTCTGCATGAATTTCTTTCTTCTTTGTCTGAATATACGAAGCAAAAAGTTCACTTACATTGGATGGATCATAGTAAGGAATGACTCGATTAATATTAACCGCACTTTTATTAAGTGTTCTTTCATCCTGAAGAAATCCTGCTATTTGGAGTGCTTTAATCTGAATAGCATAATATTTCCATAATTTCTGCTGGAATTTTGGATCACTTCGGTCGAGATTTTCATATATAACAATTTCACGAAGGAGCACTTCCTCGATATTTTCAGAAAGTGTTTGATTGTGTTTATTTCGTAAGACTTCCCCATTTTCATCATACTTCATCCGCAGTCCATAAACACCTCTGATATTGAGTTTTCCTGAGGCAGTAGGAAATTCACTACGAGCAAAAGATGATTCTTGTCCTGGAACGAGAAGCTCACTCGGAATATACGTTCCGGAAAGGAAAAATTCAAAAAAGAAACGAGTACGAATATTCATAGCTTGCTGTCTCGATTTATCCGGATGATTTGTTTGCTTTTCTCCATCTACCATCATGGGACCAGAAATACTTATCTCATCTTCTGGGGAGATAAGCATGCTTTTCTTTCGATCTGACTTGTACAGCTCCAATTCCTGTGCTATATTGATAGGTTTCCCATTGACGCTTATATGAAGCACCTCTCCATATACAGACAGTCCATTCAATATCTCTTTCCTAAAACCGTCGGAGAGTGCTCATCCAAAATCTGCACGCGATTGTATGAAATTCATAATAAAATCGATGGCAGGAATGGGTTCTTGTGGGATTTTTAAGAGTGCTTTTTTTGTAACGATATCAGTTTTTGCTTTTTCCCCCTGATCGAGGAGAGAATTGTATTGTCCTATAGCTTTCTGGATCTGATTATCTGTAGCGATAGTCATACCAAATATGGTTCCATCTATCCGCGAGAGAGAGGAATCGGAAACCGATTTCTGGAAAATACCGATAAATCGTGTCAATTCATCATGATAACTAATGAATGACTGAAAGTATGAAAGATCCGCGAAAGAAAGCTTGTACCAAGGGATCATTTTTTGCATTTCATTCAGAGTAACATCCTGATTGCCAGAAGTATTTCCTCTTAAAAGTTCAATAATTTTCTCTTTTTTATTTTGCTTTTCATCTATAGAAAGTGGTTTTGGAGATTTCAATAACGAATCAATGACACGATCATAGCGAGAAAGTTTCTTTGCTAGTTCGGCATTATTTTCTGGACGAGAAAGCTCGATTATTTTCTTGCGATAATCGGTTAAATTCGTTTGGATTTGAGGAAGAGACTTCTGAAGACGTTCTATTTCTTGGAGAGTTTCTTGCTTATTGGATCCAAAAGATTCCATTTTCCCATCCCGAATATTTGCCACATTCCATGCCTCGAACTGTATAGTAGTATTCCCAGCAAACATCGATTGATGAGTATTATAATGCTTATCGGTTCTCGCTCGATTATACTCAGCCACCACATCTTTAAAATGACTTCGTTTAAAATAATACGGGATGTAACTTCCCACAAGAACATCTCCATTCTTTTCCAGATAAGTATTCATCGCACGAATCGTATCACGATACTCTTCCAACTTTTCTTTTTTTATCGGATCCACACTTCCGACTGCACGAGCATCAAACATGCTCATAATTTCCCCGAATTTT
>JBAZVV010000102.1:0-3421 GCA_041660685.1 Candidatus Altimarinota bacterium
AGTTTGTACATAAATAGTCGGAAGATGTACGAGTCCTGCAAGTTCTGCAGAGTTGAGAATGATACTATTTTTCCCCGTACGTTTTATGAGTTCCGAAGCGATATCTTCATGTACTTCACTGTCGAGGTTGAATCCATTTCCTCCAGAAATAGAGAATATATTGAGTGAAGAAACTGCCTCTTTGATGGTAACTTTTGAGGTGACATTATCGGTTCCAAAACATCCAATATTGATCCCCACAGAAAATCCAAAACCACCGAGTTTTTTATCAATCGGATCATTTTTGTCTTTGGCTCCTGTTTCTTCTGTTTGTTCGTGTGGATGAACGATTAAAAGTATGAGCTTTATGAGCATCATAATAGGGAATAGTCCTATCTTCCAAGCGAGTGCGTATCTTCCTAGATAGGCTTTTTGGAGCCATTTTGGATAGCTGGAGGTCAGAATCGCAATTTTTTTCGGATCTTTCCAGATAGTATCATGGATAGGGGAGAATCGAACTTGGATGAGTTTGATATCATTTTTCCCGCCTTTCTGAAGTGCACTGGTGATGGAGGAAAATGGATCCACGCTTTCTTTTTCGGATTTTTCTTTGAAATCAGTATATATTTTTATCGGGAAGATGTATGGCTTTACGAGCTTGAGGTTTCCCATAAAACCCTTTCCTTTTGGTATATAATCATCCACTTGGTGAATTTCTATATTGGGATAATGGGCATAAATTTGATTTTCGAGAAACTCTGCATATTCCTCATCTACTACAAAGAAAAATCGAATCGTTCCATTAATATTAGCAATCTCGAAGCTAAAATCGGGAGCAGTATAAGTTTTGTAGAAAAATTTCTTGTGTTCTTCGAGAGTATTGTGAAATATATTCAAAATTTGTTCCGCCATAAAAACCCCTTTTTCATTGAGGCGATCAACCGAAACTTCGAGAATAGTTTTTGTTTTGATAGAATTCATTGGAATAATGAGTAGTATGCTTTCTTTGATTGTACAGAAAAGTGATTTTTTGGCAAATAGAATAAAAGAGGAAAATATTATCATATATCCCCCTTTTATTCTATTATTTATATCCCATTGCTTTTTTGTCAGCAGCAGAAAGAAGAGAATTATTACTGTTTATAATTCATAGCCTTTCTTTCTGCGAGTGTGTGGTTATTTTCTATAATAGAAGCTAGGAGGGGTGAGATATTATCTATCATACGAATATCACTATCTTGAAATGTGCCTTTATTTTTCTTTCCAAGGATGAAATATCCTTTGAGCGTTTCATGTGTTTTGAGTGGAAGTACATAGAGAGCATCATTTTCATGAGTTCCAAGTATTTCTCCAGTGCTTATCATTTCACCCGTTGATATGTTCTCAGGTATTTCTTTTACTACTTTTTGATTAATCGGCCAAACAGAAGGAAATCGTGAATTATATTTATACACGAAAAGTCCAGGAACAGCAGGATGTTGCTCTACTGAAATAATATAATCTACGTCTAGAGTCTTAGTGATATGATTGATAATATCTTTAAATCCTTGTTCTCCGAATTTTGAAAGTTGATCGATTTTTATATTGAGTTCATAAAGAGACGCGAGCTCTTTTCCAGAAGTAAGTAATCGATTATTACTTACTTCTATAATATGTTTATAGAAAGTAAGAATTTTTTCGGGAGCTTGTGATTCAAGATAAGCAATATCCTCTTTCGTTAGAGCGATAATACTCGTACCTTCACCGATAGCAATAGCTTCAACATCTTTTTGGTTTCGATCGAAAAGTATTCCTTCACCGAGAAAACTTCACATATAAGCACGACCGACTTCTTTTTTCTCTCCTGTTGGAGTGACTCGTATAATAGTCAGAGCTCCGGAGGATATGATATAAAAATAAGGATTTTCTCCAGGACTAAAAAGTACTTCATTATTTGTAAGAAGACGTTTTTTTTACTTGAAAAAATTATCAAATGTTTCGAGAAACGCCAGAATAGGATGAATAGTGAGACTTTGTTTGAGGGTGCCAAGAGAATGTTTCAGAGTAGGCGCCTCTGGAACTTTTTGTATTTCCCTGGAATGTTTGATTTCTTTTGACATATAATGGTCTTATTTCTAAGTAATGTTTAAAATTTTTCGATGAGATCTTTATCTCGTACACGACTCGCAAATGTTTCTTTGGTAATCATATTTTTGTTATAGAGCATTTCCAAGTATTTATCCATGAGAATCATTCCTTCTGAACCACTAAGTTCTATCATAGAATAGAGTTGGTGAGTATTTCCTTGGATGATAATACTACGAACGGCATCATTATTCATTAGGATTTCTCGTGCCACGATTCGTCCTCCAGAATTTTTCTTCGGTAGAAGTGTTTGACTCATAACAGCCGAGAGACTCATGGCGAGTTGTACGCGAACTTGGCTTTGTTGAGCAGTCGGGAAAGCATCGATAATACGGTCAATGGATTGAACGGTATCGTTGGTATGGAGAGTCGAAAGTACTAAATGCCCGGTTTCTGCAAGAGTGAGCGCTGCCTGAATAGTTTCGGGATCACGCATTTCCCCAACCATAATAATATCAGGATCTTCACGAAGGGCAGACTTGATAGCACGCGCGAAAGAATCCGTATGAGTTCCTACTTCTCGTTGGTGAATGAGGCATTCTTTCCCTTGAAAATTGAACTCTATAGGGTCTTCGATAGTGATAATATGTTTTTTCATCGTTGTATTGATATACTCAATCATCGCTGCAAGTGTGGTGGATTTACCACTTCCCGTTGGTCCAGTTACGAGAATAAGTCCTTTGGTTTTCTGTAGAAGTGCAATCATCTCATCGGAAACAGAAAGTTCTTTGCAAGTTGGGATATTGGTGGGTATGTATCGAATTGCTATTCCAAAACCTTTAACATTTTCAAATACATTGACACGAAATTTATTAATTCCATGAGCATAACTGAAATCTCCCTCATGATTTTTGATAAGTTTATCGCTTCGTTCCTGTCCAATCATCTCCCTAACGATAGTCAGAATATCCTCCTTTTCTGTAATGCCAAAACTTTGGAGCATTTCTATATCTCCTGAATGTTTACGAATATGTGGTGTAGATCCAGCGGTAAAATGAATATCTGGAATCTGGGTTTGAACCATATCATCGAGAAGTTGTTTAAATTTTTGAACAATCATATTGTAGGATATAGAGAGATATATAATTATGTGTACTGAAGTTATATTACTATATATGATGGAGAATTGCAAAAATTAGAATAATATAAAGACAAATAAAACATAGGTTCTCTTAAAAGAGGGGCTTATCTATATTTTTCAAAATCATTTTGACAAGAGACCTCTTTTCTATATACTCCTCCCCGCTATCAAAAACTGATAGTTGAATCGCTCCTTAACACACTCAATAAAAGAAACGTATCGATGAGTCGAAAGACT
>JBAZVV010000103.1:0-3265 GCA_041660685.1 Candidatus Altimarinota bacterium
CCAAAGAATTCTGGATGGGAGTTTTCAATGATGGGAAAATAGCAGGAAAGAAGGATTCAGAAGGGAAAGATACACCACCATATGATGTACCGAAAATAGAAGCTGGAGATTTTGAAAAGAATTTCAAGGGATTATATGAGAAACTTAACAGTCTTCAAAAAACAACAACAGATGCAAAAACACAAGCAACTGCAGTGGCAGATGCACAAAAAGTTGCAACAGAACAAGCGCAACAAGAACAGGCAAGAGTAGTAAAAGTAGAAGCAGCAAAAAAGGCACAAACAGAAGTGCGGCCTTATAAAGATTTGGACGATGGGATTATCATCAATGCTACTGTGGTTAAGTCTCTGAAGAGTCTTGCTGTTCAGGATTTTAGAGATGGAAATTATGCAAATAAGGCGAAAAAAATATTAGAGAAGAACCCGAATAAAGAGAAGATTCTGACGGTACTTGCTCTCTACGCAAATGTTCTTGCGAACGACAAAGCAAATACGTATATTCAAGCACTTGGAAATCCAGTGAGTTTCGAGACACTTTCTTTTCAGCGTCATAAGATTCTCGCTCAAATAGGGCGTACATTTGAATGGTTTCAACAACAGGGGACAATAGTTACTGCTGGAAAGTGAGCGGAAGAAGAGGTACAGAAACAAACAACACAATCACCAGAGAAACCGAAAGATAGAAAAGCAGTTCTTGTGCAGGCATTTGAAAATGCTTCAAAATTTCCGTTTCAATTTGGTACTGAAACGGTAAAATTTGAACAAGGAAAACTGATTATTGGTGAACAAAAATTTGCTTTGAAACTCACTAAGGGGTGATTTCTTGATCCTATCGTACCTGTGTCAGATATTATATTGAACGGAACAAATATAGATTTTACTCATTCTTTTTGAACTGCAGTCCTTGAGAAATCTGAAATTACTGGTGGAATTTGAACTTTGCTTGATATAAATATGGATTCTACACAAGAAATTGCAGGAAAAAAAGGGAAACTTATTATTACTCGAGTGGCATAAGGATAGAAATCTAAGAAAAATCACATACTTTTAAAAAAGGTATGTGATTTTTTGCTTTTTTATCCAAAATACGATAAGATGAAGGAAATTACTTCATTACATTACGTTTTTATGGCAGAAACAAAAGAAATATCAGGTTCACAAGAGCTACGAACAATGATTGCATCAGAAAAACGAACCAATCATGAATTTACAAGATCTGAGTTTATTACGTCAGTAAAACATTTTGGGCGGGTAGAGTTTACTGATGCTGATGTACCACCATTTGATGGAGTTATATTTTTTACGAGCGAGCAATATGTTGCCTTTATCGAAAATCTTGAGAAGAAATCTCAGATGGATGAAAAAAAAGCAATTATTAGTGAAGCCGTTAAGAAATATACTCAGGCACAAACAGATATCCTAAAAGCATCTTATGAAGCTCGAAAAACTGAAATTCAAAAATCACTTGAAGATCTTGCTCCAGAGAAGATCGAGAGTTCTTTTCAGACTACAGAAAGACTCATAGATCTTTGTCCAAAGGGATATGAAACTTTGCTTCGAGGATATGCCGGATCTCTTATATTGGAGAAATTTGAGAATAACGGACAACGAATTGTGTTAAAATCTGATAATAAACTAGAGGTGAATCCTATCGATCAGGCACATTCAACTCCAGAACTTCTTCAGAATAACGTCGATCTCACACTTCGTCTGAATACGCTTATAGAAGGGAAGAAAATG
Organism: Candidatus Altimarinota bacterium; assembly: GCA_041660685.1. Classification (GTDB taxonomy): domain Bacteria; phylum Patescibacteriota; class Gracilibacteria; order BD1-5; family UBA2023; genus UBA1545. Next base: position 1,740 of record JBAZVV010000103.1, read on the forward strand.
GATACAAATATTCTCAAAACAGGGATGTTATATCGTGCGGAGACATTTGGTTCTTATAGTGCGAGTATTCGAGATAAAGATGGGAAAGTGATGAATCTTGATAAAGCAAGGGATCCAAATAATTATTTTCAATATCTTCGTGAACAAGTCCACGCAGAACATAAACTTTCTTCCGCGGAACAAACTTTATTGGACTCTCAAGATAGTTTCAGATCATTATCTCCTGATATGATGATTTCAGCAGTAGAACAAATGAAGGATTTTGGACAGTACAAGAAAAGAGTAGAAGCAAGCATGAATTCATCAGTAACTTTAACACCATCAGGAAGTACTGGACCACAATCCGGTAACAATATACCAACTGCCGCAGGAGAAATCGGTGAGGTGCTCGGTGGGGGACTTGGGAAGATTGCTGGAGCAGGGGCACGAGGGGGTATGAATGTACTTACCGATATGCTCAATGGTGCAACGAAAGAAGGTGGCGCAATGGGTGCACTCGTAGTTATGGGTGGACTTATAGCTGCAGTGTGGAAGTTTGGTTTCTGGAAAACTCTAGCTGGTATATTTGGTATCGGAGTTTTGAGTGAAGCAAGTGCGGGACGAATCGATCTGAAAGGGGAGATGTGAAAACTTGAAAAGGCTGGAGCAAGTGTTGCTGCAACCGCTGGTGAAGTGGCTGGGAAAGTGAGTAGTTCAGCTGGAGAGGTAGGAGGAACGAAACCAGCTGAACAGTTAAAACTTTCACCAAGTCAGGAGAAAGCAAAAGAGGTAGTAATGGGAGATAAAAATAAAGATTTTATAGAAAGTATTAGGAAGCAATCCGACTCACATAAAGGAAAGCCAGGAGACGGAAAGATAGATGATTATCTAAACTATATTCATTCTCCTAATTTTCAAGGTCGAACACTTAAAAATCTTGTCTATCCACAAGATCCAAATAAAAGTATATTTTCCACTACCACACAACTGGAACTTTCAGAAGTCCCACCAAGAGGACTCGATCCATATATTTTAAAACGAGTTTTGCGCTTATATCTTACGGGAAGTCCAGATGTAAGTTCTCTCAATAATAATAAAGGAGAACAAGAAAAGGCGGCATTTGAAAAAAAATATTCATTGTCTGAAAAAAATAATGCTAACTTGAATTTATGAGAACTAACAAAGAAGATCTATATTCCAGAATAAGAACAAACTTTAGATAAAAATATTTATTTACTCTATTAAAATAATTGTATGGCAAATCCAGAAACTGTTGTAATCCGTGACAAGGAACAAGATCGTATTGAACTCTATAGTCAGGGATTCAATGAATTATCTTACGACGCAAACGGCGAGATTGATATAGATGATCTTCGTTCGATGGATCGAGAGAAACTTGATCGGCTCCGTAAAGAGGTTGGAAGCATGAGTCTTTCAGCTGAAACAAAAAATGGACTTCAGTCTTTATTGGCACAGGTTTCTTCTATACCATTGGTTGCAATTCCTCCTTCTCCAGAAGCTCCAAAAGACAATGGAGTTGTGGTACT
>JBAZVV010000104.1:0-3216 GCA_041660685.1 Candidatus Altimarinota bacterium
ATGGGAGCGATTGATAATATTTTTCCTCATCATGAGAATGAAATTGCTCAGAGTGAAGCATATAGTGGGAAGAAATTTTCCAGATATTGGATACATGCAGGACATTTGCTTGTAGACAATAAAAAAATGGCAAAATCGGCGGGAAACTTCTATACACTTGCAGATATCGTTGCAAAAGTTTCGACAGAAAAACCAGAGATGGTATATCGAGGTTTTCGACTTATGAACCTCCAAACTCGGTATCGTGAGAATTTTAATTTTACTTTTGATCGACTCACGTCTGCGATTGCAACAGTGAAAAGTTTCGATGAGGTTTTGAAACGTTTAAAACATTATAATCCTCCTTCTGGAAAAATATTTCGAGATTTTCGTGAGATGATGCAACAATATGTTCAGGCTTATATCGAAAAACTGGAAGATGATATAGGAACTCCTGAAGCTCTGACAATTGTTTTTGATTGCTTCGGATTTATCAATAGTGGTATCGATACAACTGCTTTTTCTCTTGAGGAAAAGAATGCTATTATTGATCTTCTCCACTCTTTTGATGCAGTTATTGGACTTTTCGATTTTTCACTTCTCGAAGCGACAGAAGTCCCAGCTGAGATTGAATTTCTTTTGATGCAAAGAAATGAAGCGAAAGCACAAAAAAACTATTCATTAGCGGATAGTTTACGAGATCAAATAGGGGAGAGTGGGTATAAAATAGTCGATGACAAAGGAGGAAGTCATGTGGAGAAAATTTAATAATCTGTTTTCATACGTTTCTTGAAAGGAAAGAGAAGGCCCACAATAGTGAGGTCTTTTTTTCTAAGAAGTTCATTATATTTTTCTATATCATTATTGAGAAAGAGAAGCTCTTTGGAGATGGTATTCTCATAAAATATGATGAAATCTCGAATATAGAGAAAATTTCCATTCTTATTAAGATCCTGCATTTGCATAGAGACTTTCATAAGAAAGAGAAATTCTCGGTGAATACGACTGTTATTTTCCAATATATCATAGATGCTTCCTATATTGGAAATGATTGCTATTTTATGTAATTGAATGAGTTCTAGAAATATATCTTTGTAGGATGTATATTTTGCCATCGTTTCTATAAATGCGGGGATTTTATCAATCTTTTCTTTATAGAGGGAAATAATTTTCTGCTCTCGTTGTTCTATTTCCTTTCTTATAGCGATACTTTGGAAAATAAAAACACTACAAACGAGAGAAACCCAACCGAGGATGACGAGAAAAGTTATAAGAAGCATAGATAATGAAAGAGTGGTACTATTCTAAAATTGAGAGTATATGGAAAAGTTTGATTTTTGGAAATTTTTTGTAAATCTTCAATAATATTTTGTTTTTATTTATTTTGCATATACTGGATTCCTATCTATTCTATAGAAATCATTTCTATCTATGAAACGACACGAACTTTTTTTCGGGATAATCAAAGTACCAATCGAGGGACTGATTGTTTTCTTGGCATTTTTTCTTGCTCGAGATCTCCGTCGCGTGACGGATCTTATTCCCAATATTCATCTCCCTATTCAGACAATCGATACGTCACATCTGATGCAATTTGCGACAGTCGGAGCTCTCTTGTATATTATCCTTTCCACTTTTTCTGGGTTGTATAAGATGCACATATATCAGTCAAGAGTACAAGAATTACAAGATATCTTGCTCGTATCTCTCTATTGGTTCTTTATCTATATTGCGGTTCTCTATCTCGCTATAGGGTTTATCTATACAGAACAAATTCCGCGTCTCGTGGTCTTATTTTCTGTTATTATTACAACGATTTTTGTAATATTGGAACGGAGTATTCTCGATAGACTAGAAACATTTCTTATACAAAGATGAATACTCGGGAAGACGAAAATTCTTCTGGTATTACGCACAAATCAGGAAGATATTATCGAAACCATAGGAGAATCAGAGATGTATCAGATTTTTTGATATGCACATATAGAAAAAATCCCCACTATAGATATCCCCTATATCGGAGGTATCCAGGAGATAATATCTGCCATACAAAAGTACGCGATTGATGAGATCTTGATAGTGCAGAGTGATTTTAATAGAGAAGAAACCCAAGAGATATTTGAATACGCTCGAATCTATGGTGTACGATATCGATATATTGCGAATACTTTTGAAACAACGAAGATCAATACGGAAATTTCTTTTCTCGGAAAACTCCCCGTGATAGAGATTAAGAACATAGGACTGACACCTTGGGGGCGAGTATGGAAGAGGATATTTGATATAGTTATTTCGATTTTTGGACTTATTGTATTTTTTCCACTTTTTCTTGTCGTTGCCGTGTTAGTATATTTACAAGATCGATATAATCCTTTATACAAGAGTCAGAGAGTCGGGAAAAATGGAGAATTATTCAATATGTATAAATTTCGCTCTATGCAGATGAATGCAGAGAATGAAAAACAAAAGCTCATGACAAAAAATGAACGAAAAGATGGTCCACTTTTCAAGATAGAAAATGATCCAAGAATTACTGCATTTGGTAGGTGGATGCGAAAATTTGATATAGATGAACTTCCACAACTCTACAATGTTCTCACAGGGAATATGAGTCTCGTAGGACCAAGACCACACCTGAGAGATGAAGTAAAACTCTACAAAGAATATCAGAAGCGAGTACTTACTCTTAAGCCAGGTATTACTGGTATGGCGCAATCGCATGGACGACACGAGAACACATTCGATGATGAAGTCAGGCTCGATACTTTTTATATAGAGAATTGGACTCTTCTTTTGGATATCAAAATTCTTATCAAAACTATCGGAATAGTATTGGCAAGAAAGGGGAGATAGAAGATAGTCGTTAGAGAATAGTGAATAGGAAGGATAGGATTTTCTATATTAATTTATTTTCTCTCATTATGAAAACCTCACAAGAAATTAACAATAATAGTCCCTCCAGAGGACTGCCCGTTGGGGGGTATTCTGAACTCGTTTCAGTCCTAAAGGATTGCCTACCGGGAAAATCTTCCACTTCATTTAAAAAAATAGGAAGATCTGAACAAAGTCCATTCTTTAGTGGCCGAAATAAATTCGGGATGACAAAGAAATACTCCTGATTCACCCTCGTAGAACTCATAGTAGTAATAACCATCCTTGTTATTCTTTGAACCATAGCTTTCCTCAATCTCTGATGATTTCAATCTAACGCCAGAGATAGTAGAAGAGTATCGGATA
>JBAZVV010000105.1:0-3176 GCA_041660685.1 Candidatus Altimarinota bacterium
AGAATTTTATCACAGAGGGAATGCCAAGATTTCTCTGCGGAGACAATACATCCGAGAGAGTAGATCGAAAAATTAATGACTTCAATGTATATCATATATCACGATGAGTGAATTTTAGCAACTAGTATCCCCATATAAAAACCAGATTAAGAGACATCTTAATCTGGTTTTTATATCTGATAATCTTCTATCTCACTTCTCCCATTCTATAGTCCCAGTTTTTATTCTCGGTACTATAGAAATACTCGATTCCCTGCTTGTTATCGGAATCTTGTTGAAAATCTATGGGATTGTAGTCGATATATTTCTTCACAAGGAGAATAGTAGGCACCAGAGCATGTTCTTTTGTATCTTGGAAATACCGAGCATCCGCTTGTTCCAGATAAGAAAGATTCATTTCTCGAACTGCTTTATTGAGGTATGTAGAACAGAGGTTATCGATATTTGGAGAATGTGCACTGTTCGATCCAGAACCTTCATCGAGCTTTTGAATCATATCCTTTCGGTAGGATTCTATCATCTTGAGTCATTCTCCTGTCAAAGTTGCTTTGGTAGAAAAAGCCTTTAAGAGAGTTCCTCAAAGTTCCTTAGAAAACTGCTGACAAAGAGTGTTCTTATTTCCCTCGATGCTCTCTGCGAGAGAAAGAAGCATAATGATAGATTTCTCACGATCTCCTGATTTTCCCTGCATAATCGCTGCCATAGTACGAGCCCCAGTTGGTGCATCCGTATTTGTGGAAGCTATACGATAATACTCAGAAGATTTCTGCCCATCATGGAGATTCCAATAGTAAATATATGCAAGATAATATGGAATCATCGAGTCACGACAGGTATTTTTATAACTCTCGTCGGTCCAGAGCTTCTTAAGATTATATTCATTTTTTGCTTTTTCTATCTTTTTTGCATCACAATTTTGTTCTATTCCTTTGAGTCCGATTTTTATCGCCTGATCGGTATTTTTTTGAATCTCTGTATCATTCAACTTTTCATAACGTTCATTATAAGATGGAAGAAGGAGCTCTCCAATTTGGTAAGGGAAAGTGAAATGAGGATTCAAATCCGTGATAAAATTGAGCATCACATAGAGATACTGTTTGTATTCAGAACCAAGGGCATTCGACCCAATATACTGAATAGTCGAAAGCCAATAGGAATCGGAGACAATATTTTGAAACCCCCCAGAAGAAAGCCCTACCAACTGAGAAGTTGGGATGAATTCTGGATGATTCACGAGCGATCTTTTTATCTCTACATGCTGTATATAATTTACTCAAGAGCTATATACAAACACAGAAAGAGAAATTATGACGAAAAGGAAAACAAAAAGTTTAGAAAACATATTGAAATTATTTATTTAGATACCAATTCCATCATCATCTATTAATTCACTAACTTTTCTCACAGGAGTAGGATGAGAACTTACAATTTTTGGACCAGCATACGAGAGATGAAGTGCTCGATCCTTCCCTTCTCCGACACTAAAAGTTTTGAGTCCTTCTATCTTTTTGTCAGAAATGTATCCATGAGCTTTTTTACGATCATAAGAAGAAAGATTTGGGAGAATTAGTTCCTCTCTGGAACGCATAGCATAAGCGATACGACCTTCCAAATATCGGTAAAATTTCTCATCTTTTGCTTGCAAATAATCATTAACTTCTAGATGAATCAAGAGAGAAGTATCGAGTGTTTTTTCAAGAATCCTTGATAAAAGATGTTTCATCATCTCGAGAGTCTGTCCATGAATACCGATAAGTATTTTAGAATCGGGAGTTTTTACCTGTATGAGGTAAATACCTTTTTTCTCATCCTGACACTCAACGATAACATCTTCGAACTCTATTCTCATAAGAGTAAAAAAATTGCGAGCGATTTCCTGAATTTGTTGTTGCATATCATACGGATTATATGAGATAAACTTTTTCTCGAGCATTATATGGAAGTATGGAAAAAATGGAAATTATTTTGTCTATTTTTATTCATCTGGTCGTTTTGTAATGTTTTTCCAACGAATGTTTTAAAAAAAGAACCTATCGCTAAATAGGTTCTTTAAATCGAAAAATTAATATATTAATGTATTATTTCCTACCGTTGGAGGTGGAGTGGGGATTACCGATCATGAATAAAGAAGATAATATCCCACAAGAGCAAGAATAAGAAGGATGATGGCTAAAATCTTGGTAACTGGTTCTATATTTACATTATAATGACGAAATTTGAATATATGAATCTTTGCCACGATAAAAAACCCGAAGATAAGTATTATAAATATGGTGTAAATTCCAAAGCCAAGCCAAAACATAGTATGAAAATTAAAAATTAAATCTCTGCTATCACGCTTTCGAAAAAGTGATTCTTTGTTCGCATCCAGTGATTTCCTTGACGACAGAGCTTGTCAACATCTCGCAAATCATAGAGAAATTCTTTAATACCTTCTTCAAGATAAATACTTGTCTGACTTCCTTTAGTAAACACTACTGTTTTTACTTCATCTGGCACTGTCATAATGATATCTCGAACCTTTTTTCCAGCAAGTCGTGAATGAAGAAAAGAAAACACTCGTTCCTCTCCCCAAGCTTCAAGAAGAATCGGGTACACAAAATGTTTCATCTCCTCTCCAACTAGCACGACAGATTGTACAGAAGATTCGATGATTTGTTGTGCAATTTCAAGATGGAGCTCTTTGGAATCTTCTCACAAATCTCTCATATCTCCGAGGAAAAGTATCTTATTATATTCAGCTGAAAGTCCATCGAGATACCCAATACCACCCGATATAGAGTTATATCCACCGTTGTAACTTCCATCTATTATCAGAGATTCACGAACTCCTTTCAGAACCGATCATCGCCCCTTTTGCGGGTGAATATTTGTAAGTCGTTCTCGTATGCTTTCCAAATCCATACCGAGACTCACTCCGAGAGCGAAAACAGGAAGGATATTATATACCTGAAATTTTCCTATGAGCGGATAATGAAGCTCCTGGGATTCTTCCCCTTTTGTAAGAGAGAAAGAAAGATCTTCTAGATGTGCAATAATATCACTTGCAAAAATATCTCCATCTTTATTTTTGATTCCATAACTGACAATTTCTTTCCCAGTAAGTTTTTCGATGTTATTTTCGAAACTCTTATCATCCTTGTTGTAGATAACCTTTTTTGCTGCTTTAGCGAGCT
>JBAZVV010000106.1:0-3114 GCA_041660685.1 Candidatus Altimarinota bacterium
AGGTTTTATGCTTGCTGCTTGTGCGGAACTCCAGATCGATAGTTGTCCAATAGAGGGATTTGATCCTGCGGTCGTAACTGAGATTCTTTCACTTCCCGAAAATCACGATATTTCAGTTATGATCCCCATCGGATATCGTGCAGTCGATGATAATCCACGACCGAAGGTACGATTCTCGAAAGAGGAATTGTTTACGTTTTTGGGGGAATAAAATTTCATTTTATGTTTATGCAATTAAAAATCATTCTTCAGAAAGATATCCCAGATTATAAACAATCCCTTCTGGAATTTCATGATCCAGAAAATAAGAGACCGACGGAATACTGGAAATCTCTCCAGAATTCTTCTTGTATTATTATAGCTTTCGAGGATGAAAAGATTATCGGAGCATGTCGCATTACAACTGATTTTTACATGTGTGCAACGATTTTTGATGTACTCGTTCATGTAGATTATCGTAACCAGGGAATTGGTGGAAAGATTATGGAGAAAACAGTAGAATTTTTCAGAGAAAATAATATTAGAAATGTAGGTCTCATAACAGATCCATCCTATGAATGGCTTCCAAATTTTTACAAGAAATTTGGATTTGAGATTGATAATTCGAGAGGAATGTATATGATATTGGAGAGATAATAACATATAAATTTTATCATTTTTCTTTCTCAGTCCTATGAAAAATACACAGACAAAAACCCTGAAAAAAACCTACTCCGGATTCACCCTCGTAGAACTCATAGTAGTAATAACCATCCTTGTTATTCTTTCTACTATTGCTTTCCTCAATCTCTGAGGTTTCCAGTCCAATGCACGCGATAGCGTGCGTATAGGGCAGCTTACGAATCTGAAGAAGTGACTCGATATATTTCAAATCAAATCAGGGAAGTATCCTCTTCCAGAGAATCCTATAAACATTGTAGCTTCAGGAACTCTCATCTGATACCAATGATTTGCCAAAGAACAGATAGAAAGTATTTCTAAACTCTCTTCATGAGGAACAAAAGATCCATCTGATTCTACCATATACACGACATACTCCACCAATGCGAATCAAACTAAGATGCAAGTGATGAATTTCTTGGAAGATGGGAATAGTGTGAGTTTATTTAATTCTTCTTTTATTCCACAAGCTTCTGCAAGTTCTACTTCTGATTATAGTAAGAGATATCCGAGTACACTTGGGGATAGTTTAGGAATACTTCTTGGGAATAGCGGAGGGAGTTTAAATCAGCCGGTGCAGGAATTGTTGTCGGTGAGTTTTACGGGAGTGGATGTCCTCTCTTCTACGGGAGGTATTTACAATGCTTATGTTTCTAGAACAGAAACACTTTCTGGTACTGGATTGGTATTCATCTCTCTTCTCTCTAATTTTGATAGTTCTGTTGGAACCTACCCTGGATGTGACACAAAAGATATCAAGCTTCCCAATGGGCAGGTTTGGGCTGCTTGTAATGTGGGAGCAACAAAGGCTTATAAAAATGAAGTTATTACCCACTGCAGTGCTAGTGCAACTGGCGGTAGTGTAACTGATTGTGATATATCACTTCGTTCTACTATCGGATCCTACTATCAATGGGGACGAAACGATGATGTAACACTTCAGGGTACTCCGACCACCACTCTCGCTCCTGGTGGAGTCCTTGCTGGAGGAGTAGGACATTCTAACTTCATCATCAACACAGCCTATCCATATGATTGGATTGCGACACAAAATGATAATATCTGGGGAGGGGCCGGAACCACCACCACTACTGGAACTTATATCTCTCAAGGTTCTCCTAGTGCGATGCAAGGACCGTGCTCAGCTGGTTACCATGTACCGACTCAGTTTGAGTGGTGCTCTGTAGTTCAGTCTATAAACCCAGCACTTACCTGTACTTGGACTTGGCAAGACGATACCTCATTTGCAACTATTCTCAGACTTCCTCTCTCGGGCAACCGTACTGCACTGGATGGCTATTGAGCTCAAGCTATACGCGGATATTATTGGTCTTCATCCTCATATGACTATAAGGTACAAAATATAACCTTTTCTAGTACGCAGATATATCCACATCAGATTACTTTTCGCGATCACGCATTCTCTGTTCGTTGCCTCAAGAATTAACCTATAATAATTTCGTATATTTTCTTATGCTCACACCTCTCGCATCCTTTCTTCGTCCCCATTCCCTCGATGATATCGTCTGACAGGAACATCTTTTTGGTACGGGGCGACCGCTCAGGAAATATATAGAATCGGGACATATTCCTTCTATGATTCTCTGGGGTCCTCCTGGTTGTGGGAAGACGAGTATTGCTTCGGTGATATCTAAATCTATCGATGCAGATTTTTACCATCTTTCTGGGGTTCTTTCCAAGAAAGAAGATCTCACGAAGATTCTCGTAAAAGCCAAGAAAAACTATTCTGAAAATAGAGCGACTATTCTCTTTCTCGACGAGATTCATCGCTGGAATAAAGCCCAGCAAGATGTCCTTCTTCCATTTGTGGAGAAAGGAATTATTACGCTCATAGGAGCCACAACCGAGAATCCGAGTTTTACTGTCAATAATGCCCTGATTTCTCGGGCTCGAGTGTACATTCTCCAATCTATTTCCGAGGAACAAATAGTGAAGTTCTTGGAGCAGAATATGAAAGTAATACAGGAACGATATCCTGAAATTATTTTTACTTCGGAATCTTTAAAACTCATTGCATCGCTGGGAGATGGAGATCTGAGATCGACTCTCAATCTCCTCGAAGCGGCTTGTATCTTACAAGGGAAATGAGAACTTACCAGAGAAAGTATTTTGGAAGCAGGAACCAAGCCTCTGATGTACGACCGAGATGGCGAGGAACATTATAATCTGATCTCTGCGATGCATAAATCCTTGCGTGATAGTGATGGTGATGCGGCGATTTATTGGATTGGACGAATGCTTACTGGGGGTGAGGATCCTCGATATATTGCGAGGCGTATGATTAATTTCGCTTCGGAAGATATTGGGCTTGCAGATCCACTTGCTATGATTATGGCAAATAGTGTGTACGATATTTGCGAGAAAATGGGTATGCCAGAATGCGAGCTTCCGATGTGCAAACTTGCCTACCATCTTGCGGCAGTATCAAAAGAT
>JBAZVV010000107.1:0-3058 GCA_041660685.1 Candidatus Altimarinota bacterium
ATCAGAATAATGTGCCGAGGAAAACCCACACATATCCGTAGAACAAAGCCCTATATCTACCACACTCGCTCCCGCATCAGTAATACCACGAATGAGTGCATCTCGAATAGATGGTCCCGAGAGACGAGCATCATATCCGACGGCTGTTTTCTGAAATCCAAACATTTGCACGAGAATATTCCCGAAGCGATAGGCGAGATTCTCATCAATCTCGGTTGGGTAAATACCACGAATATCATAAGAAGTCCCGATTATAGATGGTTTCATAAAAATGTGGGTGAAAAAATACAAGGAGAGTATATAGTACCTTTTCGGATTTTCAACAAATTCTCTCTTGTTTCTTTTTATTATCCTTGCATACCTCAAAAGAAGACAATACTATTATGAATAGAAATCAGAAATATTCCCTTGCTTTTCTCTCACTTTCCCCTACAATTCTTCTCACATATTTTACCATTTACTCTCAAAATCATATGGATTCAATAACAGAAACGAAAGATGCACACGGAACTATTCTCGCTGACGGAGATCAAGTCTTCCTTATTAAAGACTTGACCATCAAGGGTTCCAAAAATACTATCAAACAAGGAACGGTTTACAAAATCCGACTCACTGACGATCCCGAGGAAGTAGATTGTCCTGGTGGACTCGTTCTCAAGACTTGTTTCGTAAAGAAAAAGAAATAGTAAATCTCTTGCATCGAAATATTTTTTAGATACAATACTCAAGTTTTATATATAATCATTATTCTCTATGACAAAAATAACAAAAGATGAAGAAGAACCTCAAATAGAAGCAGTGGAGATTACGGAAGAAAAACCAAAAGTTATTCCTCCGAAACCACCGATTTCACGATCTGGACCTACATTTCCTATGGGAAATCAGTTCAGAGGATCACAGGCAGGTGCTATGAATAACCGACAACGTCCGGGACGAGCAGCCAATAGAGGACGATAGAATAATATCTCATATCAAAAATATAAGCCACACTCTATGAGAATAAGTGTGGCTTATCTACTTATATATCTCAACTTCCTCAGAAATATGTCTTCGCGATCTATTAGTACTATACGTATAGTCGAATTTCTCGAAAAGAAAAATCATGGAGCTATCGTAATAGATATCCGTACTCCCGAAGAGATACAACACGGGAAAATCGCAGGCGCTCTCGAAATGGATTGCTCTGAAATAGATTTTCAAGTAGCAGTTGAAAAACTTGATCCGTCCAAAAGCTATCTCCTCTACTGCCGTTCGGGATATCGATCAGGAGAAGCTCTCAAGCTTTTTCAGCATCTGAATTTTCAAGATGTCCACGACCTCAGTGGAGGAATCGGAGAATGGGTGAGAACAGGAAATATGTTAAGATAATAGCTAATGAGTATATTACAGTACTGTTCTAATAACTTTTATATACTATTTTAAATATGGTAAATATATGACCACATAGCTGACTTAAAGATACGGAAGGAATAAAAGCACTGAGAGAATTTAACCAAGAATGTCGAAAATGAGAGGCACAAAAGAATTGTATCAAAAATATTTTGAAATTTGTTTCCATGGTATCTTTTTTACTTCTTACAAATCAATGAACCACGTCTCTAGATGAGATAATATCAGGATGAACCAAGAAAACAAACAATAAACCCGATGTATCAAAAATACACAATATTCCACGAAAATAAAGTATATCTTAAAAGTAAAAACTGAGAATCTCTGAGATAAAAATTTGCAATCCTCCAGAAAATCCATACTATCCACTTATAACTTTTCCAACATATGAAACTATTTTCTCTTACTTCTTGGCATAACAGTCACCCCTCTTGGAGTGATATTTTGCGATAGATAAGAGAAAGACATAGCAAATAATTCATAATTTCCCCGAGAGGTTTTTAACTTCTTCGGGGATTTTTTATAGCCCTTGTACTCACCTTCTCCCAAAAGGCGAGGGAATAAAGAATTCAAAATCCTTCACTTTCAAACACTATGAAAAAGAAACAATTCTATTCAAATATCTGGCAACACTTTCTCTCACACTGGCGGTGGAAGGCTTTTTATTACCAGAAATTGCTCTGGTAAATATCCTACTTGACCGCTCTCTGAAGCGGTTTTTTTATTTATCTAAACTTTTAAAATATGAAAACAATATATACCGAAGGACTTGCTCATGCTATCATCGAAAAAGATGGAATTATTACCCATTATGAAGGAGAACTATATAAATTTAGCACACTCTCAGAACTTCAAGATTTCTATAATACAAAAATATCTACTATCGTTTTTATGGTACCATTTCGGACTATTCGTGAACGTGGATTTGAAGCTCATGGCGACGAACCCATTCTCGCCATCGATGCTCGTAAAGTCACAAAACTTATGAGAACAGAAGTAGAAATGATTTTATCAGATAAACCTATTATTCTGGAGAAACCCATTCTCCCACTTATGAATGATGAACAATTTGCGAGGAAAGTAAAAGAAATCCAAGAAAAAGAAATTAATGAAGGGAATATTTGTCAGATGATTCTTTCTCAACCACTTTCTGGAAAAATTCAGGACTTCTCGAAAAAAGATGTCGAATCAGCATTTAGAAACTGTCTGAAACAAAGAGGACAATATATGACAGTACTTTTTGATGATGGAGAAGGAAATTCCTTTGTTTCGCTCACACCCGAACAACACCTCGGTATCACAGACGAGAAAGTCATGATGAATCCTATTGCTGGAACTCACAAAAAGGGAGATATCAGAGATCTCAAAGAACGACTTCTCACATTTCTATGAGACCCCAAAGAGATCAGAGAACTCTTTCATGTACTCGATGAAGAACTCAAAATGATGGAAACAATATGTGAAGAATGAGGTCATATAGAGTGACCATTTCTCCGACAAAATGGAGCCGTAATACATACAGAATATAAACTTATCGGAAAGAGAAATAAAGATATGCAACCTCTCAATACATTACGAGAAACACTTCATGCTCCAACCCTTACGGGGTGACCGATAGAAAGTGCTGTGAATCTCATCGCCAAGTATGAACCTATTTCTCGCGGATATT
>JBAZVV010000108.1:0-2899 GCA_041660685.1 Candidatus Altimarinota bacterium
TCTCACAAAACGGAACCATAGATCCTCTCGATTCTACCATATACACCACATACTCTACCAATGCAACTCAAACCAAGATGCAAGCTATGAGTTTCTTGGAAGATGGAGGGAATGTAACAGCAATGAATTCCACTCTCCCTCGCCCTCTGGGAGAGGGTTGGGCCCCCCAACGGGCAGTCCTCTGGAGGGGTGAGGCTACCTGAAAGGCAGTACTCTGGAGTAGCTTTATTCCAGAAGCTAACGCTTCTGTTACTTCTGATTATAGTAAGAGATATCCGAGCACTCAGTGAGATAGTTTGGGTATTTTGCTTGGGAATAGTGGAGGAAGTTTAAATCAGCCAGTACAAGAACTCTATAATGCTGTGAGTTTTACGGGAGTAGATATTCTTTCTTCTACGGGAGGTATTTACAATGCTTATGTTTCGAGATTAGAAATACTCTCTGGTACTTGACCCATACTTATTTCTCTTCTCTCTAACTTCGATAGTTCTGTAGGAACCTATCCCGGATGTGATCATAAAGATATCAAACTTCCAAATGGGCAGGTTTGGGCTGCTTGTAATGTGGGAGCAACGAATACGAAAGATTGGAATACTACTAGCTCTGTACGTACCCAAGCACGAGATGGATATTTCTTTCAGTTTGGTCGAGATGATCCATTTCCAGTATTTGGAAGTGTCACTATTACGGGAACTCTTTCAGGTGTAGCAACCAATGTTTTTACAACACTCGGAACTTCCATATCAACTAATGTTTTTATAACAGGAAGTGTGAGTACAAACTTTGACTGGCGACAAACTCAACTTTATAGCACCACTGCTGATATTAATAGAAATATTTGGTCAACTACAATTTGTACAAAAGGGTATCATATTCCAAGTTCCGCAGAGTTTACTACTATGTATACTATTAATTGATTTACAAATACAGGATATCTCAATCCTGCAAATATCCCAACAATTTTACGAATGCCACTTGCAGGTTTTCGTGATGCAAATGGTATTTTGAATCAACAGGCAGTCAGTGGGGTTTTTTGATCATCTTCCCCGCAATGAATATATAATTACTTTTCTTCTTTTACTTCTATATCTATTGCTCCAGCAAATTATACTGCTCGAGCAATGTGACTTTCCATCCGTTGTCTCAAGAACTAACCTATGAAAACCCCTTCTCACATATCTGAAATTCTTGCCACTCTCCCCTATGCTCCAGGGATTTATTGCATGAAAAATAAAGCGGGGGTTATTATTTATGTGGGAAAATCGGTAAATCTCCATTCTCGGGTGAGTTCGTACTGGAGTGATGAGAAACGGTTGAATTTTGCGAAACAGTCTATGATTCAGCAAGTTCAGGATATTGATATTATTGAGACTCGAAATGAGCTTGAAGCGTTGATTCTGGAAACCAACCTCATCAAGGAAAAACAACCGAAGTACAATATTCTCATGAAGGACGGGAAAAATCTTGCCTATATCCATATAACTGAGTGAAAAATTCCTGAAGTAATCAAGACTCGTCACAAGAAAGATACAGGAATCTATTTTTGACCGTATACCGCCGGGGCAAATGTGATCGAGATTATCAAGATTCTGAAACGGATTTTTCAGATTCGAAGCTGTCATGTCGAGTTTATAGAACAAGATAAGGAAATTTCCATCGGAAATAAGGCGGGGAAATCTATCCCCTGTCTCGACTATTCTATCGGACTCTGTCCCGCTCCTTGTTTACTCAAAGCAGAAAAGATGAAAATATATGAGGAAAATATAGCTTCTCTCAAACAATTTCTCTCGGGAAAAAGTCTCTCGGTGATAGAAAATCTTCGTGAAAAGATGCAGGAAAAAGCGAAGAAACTCGAGTTCGAGGAAGCTCAGAAAATCAAACTCCAGATCGAACAAATCGAGAAACTCGGAACCAAACAGATTGCACGAGATAGTATTCCTGGTGATTATGATGCGATTATCTGCATCGAAAAATACAACAAATTTTTCATCGGGATGACTTCTATTCGCTCGGGACATATCATCAGAGTTTCTCAAATCGAAGTGGAGAATAAACTCGAGGAATCAGTCGACGATGTACTTGCCACCTTTCTCGCCAATACTTATTTTGGAGAAATAGTAGATAATAGTGTAAAAATCTTATTACAAAAAGAGATTTCTGATCCCGTACTTCTTGTAGGTTTTCTCGAACAAAAAAGAGAAATAGAATACCCCCAGATTGGACCAAAAGTGGATATCCTTAAGTTTGTAGAATATAATCTCCTTTCTTTTGCCGAGCGAGAACAGATTCGCTCACTTTCTGTGAAAGCACCAACGAAATGAACACAAGCAAATATTCTCGAACGACTCGGGTACGAAGTGAAAAAATCTCAGGAATTGATTTTCGAATGTTATGATATCTCCCACACTCACGGTCAATTCACTGTCGCTTCACGATCTGTTATTGTTAATGGAAAAAGTGAAACTTCCCGATATCGCAAATACAAAATCAAAACACTCAGTCCGGGGATGATCGATGATTTTGCCTCTCTTCGAGAAGTTCTCTACAGACGCACTCTGGAAGGTATCGAACAGAATAATTTCCCCGATATGATTATAATCGACGGTGGAAAATGACAACTTTCCTCCGCCCTCGAAGCGATGAACCGAGCTTCTGAATCTGCCCTCACCCCTCCAGAGGACTGCCCGTTGGGGAGCCCAACCCTCTCCCAGAGGGAGAGGGAGGATATAAAATTTCCATACCTCTGCTCCATCGCAAAACGCGAGGAAGAAATATTTATTCCATATAAAAAAGAACCGATTCTGTTTGAAAAAGGTTCTATGGAACTCATGCTCTTACAGAAAATCCGAGATGAATCCCATCGTTTCGCTATCGGATTTAACCGAAGTGCCCGCAGTAA
>JBAZVV010000109.1:0-2898 GCA_041660685.1 Candidatus Altimarinota bacterium
CCGAAGAGATAAAAAACAGATTTCTCAAATCTGGAATCAGTCACTTGTCTTTGTTCTGATCCTATGCCCGCAATGAAGCGACGAGCAATAGTGATCTCGATCTTCTGATAGAACTTTCTCAGGATAATCAGGTAACACTTGGAACCCTGGAAGATTTACAAGCAATTCTCATAAAGGAATGTAAAGTAAAAAAAGTAGATTTTGTCACCAGACGGAAACTCAATCCGTATCTCAAGCAGTACATAGAGAATGATCTCATAACTATTTTTTAGTATGCTGAAAGATGTAAAATACTACGAATACGAGATACTTCACGCTATTGACACCATCGAGCGATATACTCTTGGCATGGATTTATGAGCATTTTATTACGATGAAAAGACTTTTGATGCGTGTTGTATGCAACTTCAACATATCGGAGAATGTGGTCTCAAACTCCGTTCTCTTACTTCCAGTGATCATAAAAACATTCCTTTCAATGAAATGTCTGGATTCAGAAACAGAATTTCTCATGATTATGCCTGAATAGATGAGGAAATAGTCTGGAGTAGTATTAAATATTCTCTTCCCGAACTCAGGAAACTTTTGAAAGGATAGTTTTACAAAGTATTGGTAATTTTACCACAAATCCCCTCAAATATCCAATTTACACTCTCACTTTCTCCAATCTCTTCAAATGCTCCTGAAGCGAGATTCTTGAGAGTTCCAGAGCAGCTTTTCCACCCTCGTTTTCGGTCGCAAGTTCCTGAGATTGTATCTGTTTTTCCAGTTCTGCAAGTTCTGTTGCGTGGTGGGAAATCCAAGAACTCAGCATATTAGATATGTTATATGAGAGAATTATTAATTCTTGCTTGTGTTGTTCTTGAAATTGATCAAGAAGTATTTTGAATTGTATTTTATCATAAAAAATAGAGGCATATTTGTATTGTGTAGAAATCTGACCAAGTGAACTCGAAAAGGAATGGAGACTCAATGTAATTTCTCTAACCTCCCTTTGAATAGAAATAATTTCTTGGAGATCGATTTTTGGATCTATAAAATCAGCCATCGTCATTTTATAGAGCTCCTTATATCTTTCTCTAATGGCTTGTTGATGATTGTTTATATCAGAAAGGCGAGTAATAATAGAAGAAGCAATATGAAAGTCCTTTTTATCAACTAAACTCGGCTGGTTGACACATATCATGTATGTACTTCATCAAATGATACTTAAATTTCTTACTTTATCTACAATCCCATCTGTAATAGATTGTATATTTTCTCTCTTTTCCATACCTCAAAATTATTATTTTCTAAAAAATCTCGCCCCAATTCGGAAACTGGGGCGGAAATATTACTTTCTCTTAAAAGCCTCTTTATAAACATCCATTTTCTCTCTTTTACCGACGGAGATTACGTATATGATAACTTCTTGTTCCTGAACTTTGTAAACGATTCTTTTCTTCTTCCCGTCAAAGTACATTTTCTTGTATCCGCTGAGGTCTATACCTCCAGTGTTTCGGAGGTCCTTTCAGAGTTCGGGAGATTGGAGTATCTTCCCAAGTGTTTTGGTAAAAAGTATGCGAGAATTGGCATCTAATTTCTCCAAATCTTTCTCGACTTCTTTATGAAATTTTACAGAATACATAGCGGAGGATTAGAGAGATAAGTTGAATTTCTTCAGTACCTCTATTCCATCGACAAAATCCGTTTCTTTTGCGTTCATTCGATCTTGTATCTCTTCATGTATCTCATAATTTTCAATCATCTCATCCATATAAGATCCTATTTTCTCATAGATTTTCCCTGGTATGATTACCATATCGATTTCGTTGTTCTTGAGAATTCCCATTTTTCGGTATTTCATATCTTTCATCCCTGTCATATAGGTTCAGAAATTCCTCGAAAATTGTGTAGAAGAAACGAGTTCATCGGTAGAAAATGTTGCCATATTTTGAAAGTGAGAAATATTATACGGAGAATTGTATGAAAAATTATACGAAAATCAAATTAATTTCTCATATTACGCGAAAATATTTACACTCACGACTGTCATTCTGACCGTAGTGGGAACCATAGGAGCCTCCGAAAAATAATATCCTAATAAATAGAGAAACAGAAGTTTTGTCATTCCGACCGATAGTGGAGGAATCCCTTTAAGTCACCACATTTGAAACAAGTACCTCTAAATAGAGAAAAATAAGCTCTATAGTTTCTTTGAATACCGTGTCATAATGCCGATATAAAGGGATCCCTCGACTTCATTACATTTCGCTCGGGATGACAAACGTAGATAAAATGCATTATTATTACATCCTCACTTTCTCCAACTGTTTCAAATGCTCCTGAAGCGAAATTCTCGAGAGTTCCAAAGCAGCCTTTCCACCTTCATTTTCGGTTACTATTTCCTGAGATTGTATCTGCTTCTCGATTTTCTGAAGCTCCGATTGATGAAGAATCGTCCAATCTTGAACGGTTTTCGTAAAGTCCTGGATCAGCGTAATCAGTCAATATCTTTCTTGTCATATCAGATTATCCATGAGTCCCCGAAATGCACGAGAGTCTTCGAATATGTACGAATACGCACGATACTTTGGGAGTCGCTGCAAAAGGGTCTGATACTGCCTCGAGCTCTCAGAAAAAGTACTGATATAGTCTTTTGTATAGACGACATACTCGGGATCTATTCCCATAGTTGCCCTATCAACTTCAGTCGCCAGAGAAAGTTTTTCATACAATTCCTTTAGGTGTTTGCGTCGTGCTCATAGGTCATCCAGAAAAGCAATGGTGTCCGTATGCAACTTGTCATAATCAAAGTAACCAAGTATTTTATCATATACATACCCCATTCCTATTGCTCATATGAAAAACGCACCGACAAATACGATATACAGGAGGCTATGTACCAATTCGGGAAAA
>JBAZVV010000110.1:0-1609 GCA_041660685.1 Candidatus Altimarinota bacterium
TTGAGTTCATTAATAATGAGCTATTTTCCTTTCTTGTTGTTCGATATAGAGACGATTCCAGATATATTGAACAATCTTTTTTTCTTTTATGTCATTGGTAGTTTTTAGTTTCTGACTGAGTATATTGAGTATTTGCTCATATATATTATCGATTTCTGAAGCAGAAAGATTCCGAGAATCGATTTTATTTATAATTATTTGAACAAAGCCTTTTAAGACAGTTGTTATGGTATTGGGAAAACGTTTATTCTCCGAGAAATCATAGCCCGCAAAGATGGGATGTTGCATATTGATTCCAAGAGTAGAGATATCAATAAGTGGAATAGGTGCATTTATAGATTCCTTCTTTGCAGGTATTACTATCTGAGTGGATGTTTGAGTATTTTCAGATACCAGAGGATTTTTGCTGATATTTGTTAGATGATTATGGAGATATTCTAGGAGAATTTTATCTCTTTGGAGTGTGGCTTTTTGCCAAAGAGTTAAAAGACGAGCATTAACCGCTTGATAGTATTGAGATTTTTGGTCTGAATTATTTCCTGATTTTATATCGATAGCATTTGTAATCTTGATAATAAGTGCATCGAGCTTCGATATGACATTTGGAGAAAGAATTTCCTGAATATTATTGGGATTTTTCGCAACAGGAGTGGTGGTATTTCCAGAAGTAATAGGAGAAGTAATAGTACCACAGGTTTTATCATAATAACTTTGGGAATGATCTCCATTTGGACAATAATCTTGAGATATACTTGCTCATCCTCATCCACCACTACTTCAGCCACCTGATGGGATTGGCGGAGTTACTACTGGAGAAGTAATGGGTGGTATAACGGGCAATGGAACAGCAGAGACGAGTGCAAAATATGAGAAAGTATTGGTAGGGAATCGGAGTATTCCATTATTCACAGTTCCTGTCCCGAGAGATGTCCAGTTGATTCCATCTTCACTTCGGAGTATACTATATGGCGTATTACTGAGCATCCCAGAAATATTGAGAGTAACAGGTTGATTGAGATTCATCTGAACTCCGAGAGTATCTGCACCAAGCTTGATAATTTTCTCGATATTCATAGTAGAAAGCAAAACTCCCGTATCGGAAAGAGCAAGAAAAGAGAGGAAAGAATTTTTATCAATAGCTTCACCGAGAATATATCCTCCGTTCCATATAACAGAGCCAGAACTCGAAGCAATACTGGCTATCGGAGTTGTTCCTGTTCCTGTATCTATACTAATCCCGTCCCGTGCTGTGATGGTCGAGGTATTTCCTGTTCCATTATTGGCGAGTATTATGGAAGTATTTCCCGAGAGAGCGAGAGTTCCAGAAAGAGTTTTATTTACATGAACACTTACAATCGTGTCAGTGGTACTGGAGAGAATGGTCCCAGTAGCACTTCCTATCCGTATATCGGGAATATTGAGACTTCCCGTAAGTACCGTTTGTTGAAACTGATTATCAACCGCACGGATACGATATACATACGGGGTATTTTTCGAGAATACTCCTATATCAAAGAGATACGTTCCATCGGACTTGCGAATATAATTGTCTGTGTACCATTGATTAAGTTTCCTGAGATTTGCAAAGTTGGTACCATATTCGATTTCG
>JBAZVV010000110.1:1619-2898 GCA_041660685.1 Candidatus Altimarinota bacterium
ACCATAATCCATATTAAAATTGGGATCTTCTATGCGAAATGGTACAACGAGTCGTGCGCTATTACTATTATATCCTGGTCGAAATTCATTTCGTGCAAGTGTGAATTTTGGAGCTGTTGTTTCTATATTATCCTCCAGTCTATTTATATCGGTAAAATAAAAGGAATCCGAAACTCCATAAAGAGCATTGAAAATTTTTCCATACATAGAGCGATAATCGATACCAACACTCAGCCAGTCAGATTTTTCTCGAAGAAGATCCGTCTTCCCATATACTTTCTGTGAGAGATTAGATTGAAGCGTAGGATTATTCGTAAGAACAAAAGTTCCTCCGCCCTGACCATGATCCGTTCCGAGATCTCCATTGACACGGATCGTACGACCAAATTCTGAGTAGATTATGATAGTGATATTCTGGGTATCTTTTACGGAGTTGAAAAATGCCGTGGCATTTGCCATAACTTGACCGATACTATAGTTGAGATCATGGGGAATATTATTGGGGTCAAAATTGGAACTTGGTGCCAGTTGTTTTGAGTGAGTATCGTAACCACCATCTCCTTGCATGAAGAATGTTTTTCCTACTCAAGCAGCGAGAAGAGAACGGAGAAAAGTGAAATTATTTACATTCCCATAACCTGATCCATTTGGTCCACCACGGGAGACAGAAGTAGTGGCAACAGTATCAATCTTTGCAGCATTTTTAAATACCCCACCAGTGAGTCCTGGGTACGTTCTGCTCATGAGGATATCTCGAAAGAGATTTAATTGATTGGTTTTCTCTGCTGTTGTAATCGGTGCATAGTTGGTGAATTGAGCACCAGATGGTCCGATATTTATATAGTTCCCATTTCGGAAAATATTGGGACGTTTCCCTGATAAAGAAATAGTATTACTTCCATCTGCTTCTGATTTTACGATATGTCCAAATGCTCCATCATCTTCATAAACAGTAGTATTGCTGTAAGAAGTACTCTGTTTCTGTGCCGCATCATGATCGCGAGAATGTTTACTTGTCCCAGTACGATTAAAGATTCGAAGATTATTAGAGTCATAGAGAGATTTCAGAGATGGTCCACTCACTCCCGAATAAGCAAGTGCATTATTCATATAAAAATCTCCCAAATCTGTGAGATTCTGAGGTGCTATCGCTATGGTTCCAGAGCTATTCGTTCGAAGTGCTTGATAGGTGGGATATTGATCTTTTTGAATAATTCCATGCAACCAGTCATATCATCCAGAAAGTTCTATAAATACGAGTTTATTATTGGTGGAGCTA
>JBAZVV010000111.1:0-2780 GCA_041660685.1 Candidatus Altimarinota bacterium
TCTGAGTTCTACTGGTATAGTTCACTATGGAACCAATTCAGGCAATCTGAATTTGGTACAAAATACGTCTACTCTCGATGGACTACACCAGACCGCGACACTTACTGGACTCACTGTGGCAACGCCTTATTATTATACTGTGGAAGGAAATGTGTCATGAATTCTCTCAGCAATTTCCCCGATCCAATCTTTTTATACTCTTCAGGTAATTGATATCGCAAATAATTCTACAGGAATTACGACAACCGGTGCTATTATATTTTCTGGGTCACTTAGTACGGGGGGTACTATATTTCCAGGAACAGGAATACTTTCTATTGGAAGTGAAAATAATTCTACTGATACAGTTATATTGAATTTCAGTGGACTTATCATCACCCCGACGGGTACTTGGGATGGTATTTTGGAGGCACCAAAAGTAGTAAGTTTGAGTGGAATTACACTCACAGAAAATGGATATACACTCACGGGTTCTGTATATAAAGCAGGAAATACCACTACTGCACTGAGTTTGAGTGGGCAATCCGCCCTTGTACAGATTGCCGTAGGATCTGGTTTTAATAACACCACCCTTCATGTCTATCGTTCGGATATTGGTTCGATATTTTCTCCTATCGACACTTGTATAGTTTCTGCGGGTATATGTCAGTTTCAGACCAATCATTTTTCTTACTTTACCTTTGGAAGCCCGAGTGATGGTATACCGAATACTTTTGCATTTACTCCACAAACTGGTGTAGAACTCTCGACAAATACTGATTCCAATATAATTACGCTTTCTGGTACCAATATTCCAGCAACTATTAGTGTTTCTGGGGGAATGTATTCTATCAATAGTCTGGCATTTACCAGTGCAACAGGAACGATTGTGAGTGGTGATACATTACAATTGCGAGTTGTATCCTCGGTTTCATATAGTACTCCGGTAAATGTCACCGTAACGATCGGTGGAGTATCGACTACATTCTCTGTTACAACGAAATCCGCTCCGGTGGTTATATCAAGTGGTGGTGGATGAGGCGGAGGTTGAGGTGGTGGTGGAATGAGTGCCGACTATTGTCCGAAAGGAGACACGTCAGGAAGCTCTTATGACGGTAGATGCGAGAAAATATCTCCTGTGCCATCTACGACCACAGTAATTCAAACTCTTACAATATCTCAGACTGGTTCAGTAGTGAAAAAAAGTGGACTCTTTGCTTCGAATCCGATTGTATCTGCCTATGATTTTAAAGAAAACGAACGAATTCCTCAAAATGTTGCGAGTGAATTGAATGCTTTTATAACAAAACTTACTAAGATTGTTGGTCAAAAGACAGGAGATAATACTCTCAAGCGAGATGCATATTATCAGGCAGTTACAAGATATATCACGGTCAGAATTAAACTCACTTCTGACTCGCATGAGAAGATTATTCTTCAGTATCTCTATAAGCGATTTACGGTGGTTAAAAACGCGATACAGAATAGATAAGAGTTATATAGAAACTTACATATTTTCACTTGAATTAAAAAATGGAAACGAAATTTTTAGTTCGTTTCCATTTTTTTTAATTCTTTTATCCTCTCTCGATTCGTCCTTTAAAGGCATTAATTAAAGTGATATCATCGGCATATTCGATATAACCAGCATTAGGGAGTCCCTTGGAAAGTCGAGTGAGTTTGAGATCCTTTCTTGGGATATTTTCCTCGATATAGAGATTGGTTGCTTCGCCCTCGATATTTGGATTGGTAGCGATAATCAGTTCCTGAATTTCTGGATGGTTTTGGATTCGTTCGAAGAGTTCCTGAAAATGGAGAGAGTTGGGCATACGACCGTGGATAGGGGAGATAGAACCCCCGAGAATGTGATAATATCCATGGAAAATCCCCAGTCGTTCGATAGAAAGCATATCGAGATAATCCTCCACCACACAGAGGATATTTTTCTCTCGTTTTTCATCGGCACAAATCGCACAAATAGTTCGATGATTATCGGTGAGTCCGAAACAGGTCTGACAATCTCTGATATCAGTTTGGAGTTTCTCGAGTTCTCGTGCAAAGTTCTTCACATAGGAACCATTTGCTTTCAATAAAAAAAACGCGAGTTTAACCGCGGTTTTTTCACCGATTCACGGCATATAGGAGATGAAGTCTATGAGACGTTTAAGAGTTTCTGGCACGAGAGGAAGAATGAGGAATATTATGATGTTATTCTCAAAGAAATTACTAAATTTCATTTCAGATTCACAAAGTTTCATTTTAAAAGTAGTAAGTAAAAGGGATTTCTCCACTTCGGTCGAAATGACAAAAACCCCTTTTTGTGCGTAAAGTATTACTTAAATATTTTACTTATTGAAAGTGAGATGGGAATCTTTGAGGACCAAATAATTTGGACTATCAACACTTTCCATCTTCTCGATCATAGAATTGGAAGTGAGAGTATCGAGGGATTCAGCTTCGGCGATACGGATATTTATGAGATTTTCTTCAAAAGTGAGATTTTTTCGAGTGATTTCAAGATTACGGATATCGTATCCTTTTGTAGCATTGATATTGAGAACCCATACATAGTAGATTCCAAGGACTCCGATCATAAGAAGGGCAAGAACATACGTTTGGGTGAAACTGAGTCGGTAATTCTCCCGAGAAGTTTTTCTCTCGGAGAAAAAAAGGAAGGGATTACGTTTCATGACCAGTATGTTTGCATTCAAAGTTTTAGAAGAGGGTTATTTTTTTTCAATAATTCTCAGCTTCGCACTTCGCCTTCTCTTATTTTGTTTCATTTCCAGGTATGTCGGGAG
>JBAZVV010000112.1:0-2764 GCA_041660685.1 Candidatus Altimarinota bacterium
ATATGTGGTAGGTGTGTATTTGTGAGCCAAGGCATTACAGCCGGATGGTAATTATATATTATAGCACTGGGGTTATATTGTTTAATATTATCAAACAAGTCTTCCATTGATCAACATTCCACTTTTATAAAAGTATATTTAGTTGATGTTTTTAGAATCTCTGCTATATTTTTTCAAAACTCATATATACCACATTGTGATTCTTTATGTGTAATGAATAATATAGTTTTTTTGACTTCTGTGTGCATTATTAGACTCTAATGAAAAAATAATTTTAAAATTAGTAAATCCTTAAAAGTGAAAATTCACTATTAAATTTTTTTATCTAAAGTAGATAAAAAATACTGATATGTTTTCTGAAGTCATTCTTTGAGAGTAGTCTGAGCATCCCATCCATGAGAAGATGCGAGAGTTGTGTCGAGTTTCCTTCTGAGTCTTCCCTCGGGCTTCGTGGTATCAAAAACAACTCCTCACTCATATCATACGATTTCTTTAATAGTATATGCTATCTCTTTAATAGAAGTTTCTTGATCAGTGCCCACATTGATGAATGAGGATGAAACCGTATGAGTCATAAAAAAATGGATAGCATCCGCCATATCGTCAACATAGAGAAATTCCCTGAGAGCATTTCATGACCCCCAGACTACCACTTCTTTGAGATTGTCTTGTTTTGCTTGATAAAATCGTGCTATAAGAGATCCGATAACACGAGCATTGGAGCCCTCAAAACTATCTCCTACTCCGTACATATTGGTAGGAACGAGGGTAAAGAACTCTTTATCTGGAGATTGTTTCTTGGTGTTTTCGCAGAGTTTGATTCCGCATATCTTCGCGAGACCATTGGCTTCATGAAGCGGATCTAGTGGTCCTTGAAGAAGGGATGATTCGCTGATGGGTTGTATACATTCAGATGGGTAGATTGTCCCACTCGCAACGAAGAGTAGTTTCTGGACCTTGTTTTTATAAGCAGCTCAGATGACATTATTTTGAATCTGGAGATTTTCATGAAGCACGTCAAAAGGGGAGTTGGCATGAACTGCCACTCATCAAACTTTTGCAGCACAGAGAATCACGTATTCTGGTCGTTCTTGTTCGAAAAAAGAATCAACATCTTGTTGACTGAGGAGATTGAGTTCTTTTCTGGTTCTGAGAACCAGATTATTACACCCTTCCGATCGAAATCTCTTCACAACAGCGGATCATACGAGTCATGTATGACCAGCTATATAGATTTTTGATTCTTTATTCATTGTGACCCATGAATTAATGAAAGTATACTAGACAATATCGAGCTTCGGCAAAGGAAATACGAAGTGTCCTCCATTTGCCAAGAAGTCTGTTTCTCTCTCAAGTATACCTTTTCGAAAATGCCATGGAAGTACGAAGAAATAGTCCGGCTTCATTTCGTATGCTTCTTTTTCTGAGATAATCGGTATGAGTGTACCTGGAGTAGTTCTTCCAAATTTATAATCATTCACTTCTGCGATATAAGGGAGCATTTCTTTGGTAATACCGCAGTATTGAAGTGTAACATTTCCTTTTGTCGATGAACCATACCCGATTACTTTCTTATTTTCTTTCTTCACTTGCTCAAAGAAAGCTAATACTGCCTTCTTGTGAGTTTCTATGTTTTCTTTAAATTCTGCAAACACTTTTCCAGAACTATATCCTCCTGTTTCCTCATGATTGAGGAGCTTTGCAATGTTCTCTTCATTAGCGACCCTGTTAATATTCTTACTCACCACGACTTGGAAGCTCCCTCCATTTATATCATTGAGAGTGACATCGATGATTTTCATACCAGCACGACTCACGACCCATTGTATTTGTTTGAGTGCATAGTATTCGAGATGTTCATGGCAAACTGTATCATACGATACCATGTCAATCATGGTAGGCATATAACTCTGTTCCAGTATCCATATTCCGTCATCATCCAAAGTGTCTCGTACTTGTTCTACGAAACTCATGACATCTGGAAGGTCATAGAACATCGATATAGAAGTGATAATCTTTGCCTTCTTATCAGTTTTAGTTTTTACTGCTGATGTCGAGAAGAAGTCAGATACATAGTCCACATATGATGGGTAATATTCAGCAAATTTCTTCGAAGTAGGATCTACTCAGAGAAGCTTGTATCCATGATCTCCATAGGCACTGAGAAGTGTTCCATCATTGGAAGCGATATCGATGACAAGATCTCCTGCTTGAAGATTCACAAGGGATTTTGCCTTTTCTACGATAGTTCCAAGATGCTTCATCATAGACTTATTGAGTCCTGATCTGTATCCATAATTGTCACCATAGAGCTGTTCCATATCGTAGTTATGTCCGAGCTGAAGAAGTCCACAGCTATTCTCTCCACTACATTTAATAAGTGATAATGGCCCTGCTTCTACCTCTTCTCATGGGAGAGGGAAAACTCCAGTAAGCGCTTGATTTCAAAGATCTAAAATAGTTTCTAGATGAGTATTTTTACAAATTCTGCATTCTGTAACTTTCGTATAGAGCATAATGAAAGATGTTAATGTTAAAAATTATTAAATGAATTGTATAGTTTATACTTAAATTACAAGAGATTTTTACTTTTCATATCCTGTATCCGTATCTTTACCATCTTATGAAGAGTAGGATCTTCTAGAGAAAAGAATTTAATGTCAGTATGTTGACCGTCATTGACTCCTATATCCATCTCTTCTTGTTCTGTCAGACGATATATATAGGTGATTGGACTATAATGCGATCATACACCTTCAAACAT
>JBAZVV010000113.1:0-2664 GCA_041660685.1 Candidatus Altimarinota bacterium
AAATTTGGTAAAAAAAAATAAAAAAAAATGCCCTTCGTAATTTAAACCGAAGGGCATTTTTATTAAATATCTTTTCTCTCTCGAGCTGGCCAAGTTTTCTTGGTTCCTCCTGCATCATCTCGATTACGAGGAGCTTCATATGTTCGCTTAGGAGCATCGTAACCACCACGGTCCTTTCGTTCACTATCAAACTTTGGACGGTCTGACTGAGGACGATCTCCATAAGAAAATCCGGAAGTTCTTGGAGTATTTCCTCCAAATCCTACACCGCTAAATGTATCAGCTCCACTTCGTGGACGGTTAAATGAACCCCCTTCGCTGGAACGATTTCCTTGGTATCCTCCAGAAGATCTTTCTCCTCCTTGGTAGCCTCCACTACTACGTGGACGCTCAGAGTATCCTCCTTCTGTAGAACGACTTCCTTGATAACCTCCACTTGAAGAAGATCGGTCTCCTCCTTGGTATCCTCCAGAAGATCTATTTCCTTGATAACCTCCAGATGAACGTTCACCTCCTTGATAACCTCCACTACTACGTGGACGATCAGAAGAACTTCCTTCGGAAGATCGATTTCCTTGGTAACCTCCAGAAGATCTTTCTCCTCCTTGGTAACCTCCAGATGAACGACCTCCGCCACCAAAAGTACGACGACTTCCAGAACGATGATGTCCTCCTTGCCCACCTCCACTTCCTCGGTTAAGACGTACCACTTCTACTCCATTGATATCTACTTGTTTAAGAGTGATTTTATTACGACGTTCAATATTTCCAAGGAGATTTCGTTCTCCACTTGTTACAAACATAATCGCTTTTCCTTCAGCACCAGCACGACCAGTACGACCGATTCGGTGAATATATGCTTCTGGATCTTCTGGAACGTTGTAGTTAACAACGAGAGTAATATCTTTCATATTAAGTCCTCGTGCTGCAACATCAGTAGTGATAAATACATTACAGAAACCATCTTGGAATCTCTTCAATGATCGAGTACGATCTCTCTGTTGCATATCTCCATGAAGACATCCAGTTGAGAATCCATCTCGTTCAAGCATATCCGCGATATCCTCAGTTTCGTGTTTCATTCGGCAGAATACTACTACTTTAGAATCCTTATGTTCTTGGATATATTTCTTGAGCATATCGTATTTCTCAAAGTGCGGAACTTCGATAAATGCATGGTCGATTTTTGAAACCATGAGTTGTTCTGTTGCCTTGATAGATTCGTATCCATCGCCTACATATTTTGCGAGAAGATTATTTACTTCCTGTGGAATAGTCGCAGAGAATGTCATAGACTGTTTTACTTTTGGAAGACGAGACCAGATCATGTCGATGTCATCGATAAATCCCATATCAAGCATTCGATCTACTTCGTCGAGGACGAGGTATTCTACATTTGAAAGATCAATAAAACGTCGTTCGATAAGGTCGATGAGACGACCAGTAGTTCCTACAACTATTTGAGGACCAGCATCAAGAGATTCTCTCTGAGAGCGGATATTCGATCCTCCATATACAGCAACAGATCGAAGATTGGTTCCAAAAGAAAGTTTGTAAAACTCTTCTCGAATTTGCATAGCAAGTTCACGAGTCGGAGCAAGAACGATAACCCGAGGTTTTCGTAGATCTGCATTAATTTTCTGTAAAAGTGGAATAACGAAAGCAGCAGTTTTACCAGTTCCTGTTTGAGACTGACCAACGATACTTTTCCCTTCCATAGCAGCTTTGATAACTTCTTCCTGAATCTTCGTGGCTTCAGTATAGCCATTTTTTGTAAGTGCGGCGAGGACTTTTTCATCGAGGCCAAGTTCTGAAAATAACATAGTGTAAAAAAAAGAAAAATAATAAAGGCTCGAAAATTTTAGGAAAGAGGGTTTTCCTTTCTTATGAGGCCACGTATCATTTTTCCGAAGAGAGATTCGGATATATTTGAAAAAATCCAAAAGGGATGACACGCGAATAATCCATCCGCGCGGAAGTTTCTCTTGAAAAAGAGAAGAAAGCGAGGAGGGGGACTATAGTTTCGAGCAAGTACGAAACAGTCCAAGAGAGAAAGAACAAACTATATTGTCCTCTTAATTCAAAATCGAGTGAGCACGAGTATATGGAAAAAGTGAATTTTACCAAAAGATTTTTTGAGGAATGTATGATTATTTCACAAAAATATTCTCATATTTCCATCATAATGTATATCCGCCACTAATACATCTAATATCTGTATGAAGTCATGCGGGAAGGTTGGGATTTTGTTTCCTGAGAATAACGGTTGCGGATCGTTCTCCTCCTCATTTATTACTGTGCCAGAAATTTGTATCGGTTACATTGTCACACCTAACGGTTATTCCGTCAAAAGTATTTCCCGTAGAAGTACGCATCTTATTTTCATTTCTGATAATATCAATAGTTGGGTCAAAAGTCACAACATTATCATCCAGATTTATAGACATATTTTTATTCCCAAATATTCCCCAACATGAATTCCCTCCATAAAATTTATAATCTGTTCGTATCTGTTTCCAAGGCAAAGAATCTGCTAGAAAAATAGTGGTTCCTATTTGGTTCAGACATCCATTTGTATTTTGTAAATTCACATCGATATTCAGTCCTCCTTGAGGATTGGTATTATATACCAAAGTAGTATCTTTATTATCGATATTTCCGAGA
>JBAZVV010000114.1:0-2661 GCA_041660685.1 Candidatus Altimarinota bacterium
CTGCTCATATAAATCAGCGTATTCTCGGAATTTGTTTTGGTCAACAATTTGTAGCAAATATTCTTGGTATTCTCCATAGGGAATCACCAACAATCATGGCGACGATTCAAGGATCCGCTCAATTTATGCCATCAGGATGTGTGATACAAAATCTTGATAATACTTCAAAAATGTTCAAAAGAGCATTTGATGGTATTTCAAATTTTTGAACAAATCCAGATATTACGGCGATTTTTACGCGAACAGGGCATGTTGATTCTAATCTTCTTGATTCACAAGAAAAATCTCCGATAACTCCTATCGCTATAGATAAAGCAACCGGAGATACGATTGCATGGGGTTTCAGGAGATTTATGTGATTTCAAGGACATCCAGAAGTTCGTTTCAAGGAAGATGAAGAACTCTTGCTGAAAATTATGTCAGAAATTTCCCCTCTTTTGGAGGAGGATTATGGAGAAGCAGTATATGACATCATTGATAATTTCAGAGTAGATCCAAATCTTCCCACTATCAAAAATATCGATAGAGCTTTTTATGCTTTTGCCCTTCTGGCTATGGGTGAAGATATACTTTCTAGTATCTTGAAGGATATCCAAGATAGAGTATCGATGAAACGTGCCAAAAAAAGTGGATACAATGACACTCTTGCATCTCTTCTTGGGTTAATTCATACACGAATGGATATTATCATGGAACAAGTCGATCCTGACGCTTTTAAGTTTCATGAGAGGGATCGGGGAAATATACTTGAAACACTCGATTTTAGTAAGAAACTTCTTCTCAATGATCGATTTGATTGGAAAGTAAATCGGGGCATTCAGGAATCCTCAGATACGCTGGGATTTAAAAATATTTGAATACTCGTGAAAGACATTGTTTCATATATGGATAAAGATGGGGATTATGGTCCATATGTTTTTCGTGATTGGGGAGCAGGAAATGGTACCTTATTAAAAGAACTCTATGAGTCCCTTCCTCAGAAAGACATTATCTTTTATGGAGTGGGTGATACGATTTATTTTGATCTCTATCAAGGGCTTCGTAAATTTCATAATCAGTATATCGACATCCCAGAGGAAATACTCATCCTACTTACTCAGAAGATTATAGAAAAATACAATAACAGTAAGGTTGATCCTATTTTCTTTCCTTGAGATGTAGAGATATCAAGGAAAGGGATTTTGCGCGCAACGATTCAAAAGATTCTACAGGAAATAGAACTCAGTCCTGATGATATGGTTTTTTATTCTTCTATGTTTTCTGTGGGAACTTCTATGTTTCCAAGAGAAAATATACAACCTCTTTCAGCAGAGGGAAGATTGTATATTTTGACACATCCAGAGAGGATCGATTTTCTCAAGAAACATATTATAAATCATTTTTATGATTTTTTTGAGGGCTTCTTTGAACGTATTTATATCTCAAGCTTTTCTGACTTTTCTCTTTCGGATCCTGGACTTATTCGATCGGATATTCAAGTAGCTATTCGTAGTACTTCGCATGTGGATAGTCAGGAGTATTTGAAACTTCTTATGCAATATGTTTTGCATTATTCTAAAAAGTGAAGTATTTCTTTTGAAAATGGGATTCATAGATCCTATTCTTCAGCCCCTCGTATTGCCGAATTAAATTTCATCGCACGAAATTTCCCAAAGGAAAATATTGCTATAAATTTGGTATACGATACAGTTTCCAACTATTTCTGTACGGCTATTATTCAGAAGGATTCCGATATTCCTCTCAGTTTCTTTGAGTCACATCTTTCTGAAGGGAAAATACTCGTTCCGATTCATGAAGCTGCTGAATCCACATTTTTTCGATTTGAAACATTTCTCCGAAATTTTCTCGTATCTTCTTTTCGTGATTTTGATATATTTTTCCATTTCAATAAAGATATTATTGCTATTCTACAACAGTCTATCGTATGGATTGAGGAAGGGAAAATTGATCTCATTTTCGATGAGATAATATGTCTCGTAAATACGATTGTGAGTTATTATAGGGAACAAGGGAAGAATTATGACTGCATAGATAGGGAAGTGCTTTTGCATTTTGAAAGTGCCAATGGAGAAAATATTTACAATATTCTCCATGGGAAGGTTATTCTCCATGACTGGTTTAATCGAGAGTGAGTTCGGAAGAATTAGAGTAAGCCATTGCTCATAGAAAAAATAGGCTTAATTGCCAAATTTCTGTGGCTTTTTTCTCGAAAATATAGCATAATAGAGCGGTTTATCCGCTCTATTTAATTTACTATTAACAAAAAATGTCCGAAATGTGGTTCTATTTCCACGAAAAAAGATGGTCAACGAAATGGTCGTCAAAGTTACAAATGCAAAGATTGTGGTCATGTATTTCAAAACAACACACGGAAGAAAACGACCGAATCAATAAAACTTTTCAAGCTCTACTCTGTTCGTAAACAGACACTAGCGGAATTATCGGAAGATACCGGATATTCTATTCGTACGATTCATCGAAGATTGGATGAGGTATTCTCATCTAAAAAAAGGGCGATATTCGCGTAAATCCCCATCTCTCATCCTACACTTCCTCCGTCCTCATCCTCAATGCAACCTTCTTTTGAAAAAAAGGTTCAGATACTCAATGGTGAATACTCGTAGCTCAAGATGGAATTACAGGAGATATTCTCGCATCAAA
>JBAZVV010000115.1:0-2656 GCA_041660685.1 Candidatus Altimarinota bacterium
CTCGCAATAGAAATACAGAAGTACCATTTGGCCCCTATCTCGCACTCGGACTCTATATCGCACTTTTCTGGTATACGCCAATAGTAGATTGGTATACCAAACTTTTTATGTTCTAGAAAAGAAAAATATTTTGACTTATCACATTTTATGGATATAAAATATATGTATCTCAATTTGGGTACTCAAAAACTAATACAAAGCAGGAGAACATGATGAGAAAAATAAAGGGTAAAGTAAATGGTTTTGAATCACGTCGTAAAAGTAAAAAACCACCCGTATCAATAGGATTAGTTCCTATCGGGACAGTAGCAGGACTTCAGTATGGTGAAAACCACCTTTTTGTAAGTCCTATAAAAGCAGACAAGGATGTCATTGTTTGCCTTGCAAGAAGTGAGAAGAATGGTGAATATTCACTGGAAACATTTTACACAGGTACACCATGTGTTCTCTTGGACCAAAAGATTGCTTTCTTTCCAGAGTACGATATAGGAAAGACTACCACTTTGATCAATCTGATGGGCAGGGGGGAGAATTTTTTCTTCACACCGGCACAAAATGCGCCCGAAGATGAATACGCGGAAATGTCACAACTCAAAAATGTGCTTTTCTATAACATCAAAACGGACGTATGTACAGATATGACGGGAATGCCTGTACCAAGTGTAACGAAGAAAACTTTTGATTATCCAGTCGTTGAGCTGGAACCAAGAGTTTAACATCTCTGTCAATCCTCTTCAAGAAGCATCCAAGTGGTGCTTCTTTTTTTATAAACACTTTGTTTTTGACAAATACGAAACTTTCCATACAATCCCGCCGTCTTATGATATTTTTCCTCTTCTTTATGGCTCACGTACGACTTCAGGTTCCAGATATCTCTTCCTAAACAGGGAGATATATTTTCGTGTGTCAGAAAAAACTCCCTTCCATTTTTATGGTCCTTTTCGGGAGTTTTTTTGTGTTTTATAAATTCTTTATTTTTATTACTTTTCTTTTTCTTATGCAAATTGTAGCACTTTTGGTTGTATTTTTCGGTGAATTTTTGGCAATTACTTCAGAGATCTTCTTCTCCAAAGGGAAATATATGTATGCGATGATTTTCCTAATGTTCGTTGCTGGATGTCTCCTGCTCGGTGGATACTGGCTCGCTCATAAATATATGGGAAGTCTCTGGCCGATTTATATAGCAACTATCACCGCTATCCTCATACTGGAACCTATTATTATATATGTTGTCACAGGTGAAACTCCAAATCTCGGAGCGAGAATCGGCTTCGTTCTGGGAGTGGCTGGATGTTTTGCAGCCCTTGGTATCAGCTAGACCTGAGGAAAGGAAAGCTTGACAACTCCCCTGCTTTTCATAGAATCTGTTCAGTACTATAGATTCTTATCTTTCTCGTCTTATGAACACCTCTCCTTTTTTCAGAAACCGAAAGCAAGTACTGATAGTAATATTTGCGTGTTTCATTATCCTTCTCGGATTTTTATGAGCAAGAGAATATAGTATAACGAAACAAAAAATAATCGATCTCGAAAATCGAATCTCCCACCTAAATAATACCACATCCACGGGGATGATACTCTTCGAAAAACGAACCCGATGCGGAGGATTAACTGCGGATATTGAGACAAAAATACATGCTCTTGATAAAGAATATAGTGATCTCACTCAGAAGTTCAGTATCGGCGGGATATTTTATAGTCCGACACAAGATGCTTGTCTCTGGGTACGAGTTACGAGAACTTATGCTCCAGATGGATCTCCTCTCGAACGCCGAGCACTCTACCAATACGGTGATGATTTCGGTGCTACGAAACCAATTATCGGATGCGAACAGATTCTCGGAGAGAAACAAGGAACCAATACTTGTGAAAAATACGATGCAGATCTACAGAAATTCAAAGGAGCAGAAAATGAAAATATGTTGAATCCATAAGAACTGAAAGAAAAAATACAAATTTAAAGGCAAGTCCATAGAGGAGCTTGCCTTTTTTGCCCTTTTGGAGCTTACGTATTTCCCGGAAGAGATTGTAAAATCTCTCGAATATCAATCGATTTTCGTGCTTTCAACCGCAACCATTCTATCACAAAACAACTTGGTCTTACGGTGATAGAAAGAGAGTTCTTAATATCACGAGCAATTAATGACAGATTCCCTCCATGCTTTCGAATGGAATCTTCCAAATCAGTTCTTGTAAAACACTGTTTTTCTTGCTTCTCTTCATGAGAAGATAAGCTCACCCCCTTACGAGAATGAAATACAAGAGGAATGCTTTTTCTACGTTTTGCACCCATAGTAACTCCTCCAAAAAGTTTCCGTCTTTCCTTCACCAAACTTACCGAATAGCAAGTTAGCAGGAAATGACGAAACTGAGTATATTTTTTCGAGGTGGCTTGTCAAAAGTTTTTTAACTGGAAAATACGATATGTCAAATACCGACAATTATTTTCTCTTGATTTCCTCTCTCTTTTCTATACAATACCTCCCATACATCACTTCACCAACCCTCGTTATGGTCGCACAACTTAATACCGTTATCATTACTCCCCTATCGTAGGTATTTTTTGTGCATGTTTTCCGTCTCAAAAAAACTCCTATGAAAATGGGAGTTTTTTTATGAAGAAAAATCGTCCCTCCAGAGGACTGCCCTTTGGGGA
>JBAZVV010000116.1:0-2618 GCA_041660685.1 Candidatus Altimarinota bacterium
AACCCTCTGGAATAATCTCATAGGAAATGTAAACGATCTGAATACTCGCATAGGAAATATAGCCTTATGGTCTAATGTTATTTGAGGTATTTCGTATACAGGAGGAAATGTGGGGATTGGAACAGCAACTCCCGGACAAAAACTTTCTGTCGCAGGAATAGTTGAATCTACTTCTGGAGGATTCAAATTTCCTGATGGAACGATACAGACAACAACAGCAACTATTCCTACTGGAGCAGTCATGGTATTTAATCTCGCAATCTGTCCAACCGGATATATTGCAGCTGATGGAACAAATGGAACTCCTGATCTCCGAGGCGAATTTATAAGATGATTAGATAATGGAAGAGGTATTGATACTGGAAGAACTTTGGGAAGTTGGCAAATAGATATGTTTAAAAGTCATACTCATACACAAAAAAGACAATCTGGTTGGCAATATCGACAATCTGCAGGAACTGATTTTGGAATTGATACACTAGGGGGTGAGACTAATGCAACTGGTGGCTCAGAAACACGTCCAAGAAATATAGCCCTTCTCTATTGCGTCAAAAACTAAATATTATTATGCACTGAATCTTCCTTCTCTGAGTCGATGAAGCGGGGCGAGGCTCCTGGGCTGGTCCGGTCGTCGCGGGAGCTTGTGCTCTCCGAAAGGACATAGTCTATCCATTCTCCTCTCTCCTCAACGATTCCAAAAAACTCTCTCCTACTAAACGGGAAGAGATTTTTAAAATGATTCAGGAGTCTATGAAAAAGGG
The DNA here is from genome assembly GCA_041660685.1 of Candidatus Altimarinota bacterium. Lineage (GTDB taxonomy): Bacteria > Patescibacteriota > Gracilibacteria > BD1-5 > UBA2023 > UBA1545. Next base: position 762 of record JBAZVV010000116.1, read on the forward strand.
AGAGTGTTTCGGTGGAGTAGGGATTATCGGTTCTGAAATTATTGACCAAGTTGGTATCCGTGAGGCAAACCGTTTGGCGATGCAAGAAGCTATACAACAAGTTATCGCTCAGATAGGATGAAACTTCGAACTCATAAAAATAGACGGACGAGATAACTATAGATTCGATAGTATAGATTCAGAGAAAATCACCTATATTGTTCGAGGAGATACCTTCGTTCCAGAAATCCAAGCCGCTTCTATTTTGGCGAAAGTGAGCCGAGATCATACCATGGTGGAGCTTGCAAAAATCTATCCACAGTATGGATTCGAGAAACACAAAGGATATGGAACGCGACTTCACGAGGAACTTTTGAGCATTCATCATCCATCAGAAGTACATCGTAAGACCTATGCTCCCGTCAAGAAACTTCTTTTGATTTAAGAGATTAAATTTCTTTTTTCACTCTTTTTCTCTATAATCCGCGAAAATTATTTTCTTTGCTTTCTTTATGGATAATACATCTTCACATATTTTGATCCTTTCCTGACCATCTGGAGTCGGGAAAACGACCATCTGGGAAACTCTTCAGATCAAACACTCTACTCATATAGAAAAAATAGTGACAACAACGACTCGATCAAAACGTGAGGGCGAAATAGAAGGAAAACATTATTATTTCCTCTCGCGCGAGGAATTCCAATCCCGAATAGATTCTGGTGATATGATCGAGTATGCTCTGGTACACGGAAACTATTACGGATCAACTTTTGGGGAGTTAGAACGAATCGTACAACTCGGGAAATATCCGCTCTATATCATCGATCCACAAGGGATGGTTCACTTGAAACCACTCTTACAACATCGCTCGTATACGGTTCAGACATTTTTCCTCCTTCCACCATCGATCGATGAACTTCGAGCTCGTCTTTCTGGGCGTGGAACGGAACATTCTGATAATCTGGAACTTCGCCTCGCAAATGCTCTGGTGGAGATGGAAGAGCAAGATTTTTATGATCACAAAATTATCAATACCAATCTTTCTGAAACGATAGAATCTCTCTCAGAGATTATTTTCCCTAAATAGCCTTGCTTTTACAGGTTTTTCTCTATAATAAAGGTATCTCATTTATATTATAAAGTGAGTAGAGAATTTCTTTCTTGTTCATACAAAGTCAGTTGAAATCCTCTTATTTTCCAAGACCGTATGAACTTCGAAACAAAATTTCTATTCACTTTTTCATTTTTAATTCACTATTTATTTCCCCTATGATTGATATCAAAATCCTCCGAACGAATCCAGATTTGGTTCGAAAAGCACTTCATGACAAAGTAACGAAAGTCGATCTCGATCGTGTTATCGAGCTTGATACAAAACGTATTCCTCTCAAACAACAACTCGATGAAATCCGAGCTGAGAGAAATAAACTCTCCGACGCTATGGGAAAAGGAAAACCAGAACCCGCACTTATCGAGAAATGAAACTTCTCAAAGAACAACTGCAGGTTTTGGAAGTGGAATCTGAGAATATCGAAGCGGAATTTCTCGCGCTCTATAAAAAGATTCCCAATATCCCAACTGCGGATACTCCTGTAGGACTCACCGAAGATGAGAATGTGATTGTGCGACAATGGGGAACGATTCCTGCTTTTGCATTTCCTGTGAAATCCCATGCAGATATTGCCAATGCTCGTGGATGGCTCGATAAAGAGCGTGCTGCTAATGTTGCAGGAGCACGTTTTGCTTACCTTAAAGGAGATCTTGTACGACTTCAGTTCGCACTCATAAATTGGGTGATGGATACTCTCAGTGATTCAAATGTTCTCTCTGGAATTATCGCGGAACATGGACTGAAAGTTTCCGATAAACCATTCACA
>JBAZVV010000117.1:0-2566 GCA_041660685.1 Candidatus Altimarinota bacterium
GCAATATATCCGATTCCTCGTACCAAAGGATTCTGTTCTCGATGCTGGACTCGATCTCAAAACCGAACCAGGAACCGGTAATTATACGATATTCTCTACTTTTCATAGAACCGAACCGATGAGGAGCTCTGTTCTCGAATTTGGATACACAACAAAAGTCCCAAATTGTAAACCAGAAATGGAATCCTATCTCCAACCAGGGATGCGTGGGATGGAAGTGGTGAAGAAATAAAGTTTATATTTATCATTCTGAACTCATTTCAGAATCTTCCATTTTTTAATGAAAATCACATAGAATGAAACGGAAATTAGAAAATGTAACACTCCTCGGAGCGGATCATAAATCCCAAAGGCTCTTAAAAGCATTTGAAATATGCGAAAGCTATTTTGATTTTGCAGATAAAAAACTCATCACGAGTACCAATGATGAGATAATCATGAAAACAGGAATAAAAATCATAGATAGAGAAATTAATTCCATAGAAGAGTATTCTCATTTGATGGTAAAAGACTTGAATGAATATGTAGAAACCGATTATGTACTTGTTATTCAATATGATTGATTCATCCTGAACCCCGATGCATGGACAGATGAATTCCTAGAATACGATTATATATGAGCTCCTTGGTGGTATATAGATGATTGTAATGTCGGAAATGGAGGGTTTAGTTTACGAAGTAAGAGATTATTAGAACTTCTTGCTAATGACGAAAACATTAAAGAAACTCACCCCGAAGATCATCATATTTGCAGAACCTATTGAGAATATCTGAAATCTAAATGAATCAAATTCGCTCCAGAAGAAATAGCAAGAAAATTCAGTATAGAGTGAGCTCTTATGGAACCAGAACCAGTCAAATACTGAAGTATATGGACTCATGAGTTCTGATTCCATTCATTACAAGAAACAGATTTGTCACATTGGAAAGATTGGAATAAATTTTTCCCGGAAATATATAATCGAAATAATTTTCTTTGTAAGAAATAACTTTAATAAATTTTATTATATTTACCATCCCTCCTCTAGATTAAATAATCCTTTTCTCAAAGAATATACTTGCATAATGTTGACTTCTCAATATATTACAATCTAATGTAATTCTCAAGATGAGAAACTATCCTTTTATACGATAATTTCTCGTGAGAAAGACATCTTAGATTATCCCCTTCATTTAGAAATATATGCAGAATATTTTAGAAAAAAGAGCAGAACTCATCAATCAAGTATGACCTCAAGTGCTCGATGCAATAGGTGATGTAGAAAGAAGTGTTCGTAGAGAAGCGGTCAGTATACTTGAGACAACTCTCAATCCTCAATCTGATGAAGACAAGTCAATATTACAAACTATTCCATTAGAATTATTGGAACGTTCAGACCTTATTGGTGCTATTTGGTATCTAGAAACTACCGGAGAATCTGGAAATACTATTTCTCTCGAAGTACTGGAACGGGTTGTACAACAAGCCGTACGAGAAAGAGAACAATATCTTTCATCTTGAGATGAAAAGGCTGCTGCATATGTCGTATCAAGTATAGAGAATCTCTTTACAATGGCACAAAACCATATTCAGATTCAAAATAATCCAGAACTATTTCTTATTATCTGAAACTACAAAGAGATGCTCGGAGAGCAAGAAGAAGCTATTGCTTGTTATGGAAAAATAATAGAAAAGTGAAATGCGAAAGGATATATCGCTCTAGCAAAAGTTTATGCGAATCTGGAACAATATGAGGAGAGTATCTGATTACTCAACAAATGATATGCACTTTTTAGAGATGCAGATTGCCTTTGAGAATTGATCACAGTGCTATGTCGTACTGGAGAAATCTCTCAAGCAGAAACGAAATATATGCAACTAAAAAAACTAAACACTCATAATATACCTTCATTCCTTGAATATAAATGAACTATCGAAAGTGATACAGAACTTTTTGAATTAGAAAATCTCATTACAGACTATGTCAGAAAAGAGGATTTCACTCCATCGAAGATATTACATAGGCTTACTATATCTGCACATGTATATATAACAAATGAAATCAAGAAAGAGGGGGTAAAACTTAATAGCATAAATCGTAAAGAAAAGAAGGATTGGAAAGAGTATGATTACAAAGAATATTCACAAAGCATTATACGAAAACTTCATTTGATGCAGATAGACATCTTCACACTCTGAAATGAACGATGTATAGAGCAGTATCTGAAAGATTTACAACATATATGAATCAATGGAACTCCAGAATCAAGAAATTTATTATCTGAATTTTTCAGAGAATATTTCTCTAAGGAAGTAGAGCGAAGCTTAAGAGAAATGGATGCGGAATCCTGAGAGACAATAGAGTATGGAAAGGATGGACTCATTGGTGATCTCAGTTTCTTTGAGAGTATATCTGCTCATGTGGGTCGTATTGGTGAACTATTTTTTCAACCGAATCTGTATGATATTCATAAAAAATATATTACTCCTATATTACATACTTCCCATCAACTCAATGGTATCAGTCATGAGAAAGACGAGGATGGTGACGATATAAATATTGATTATAAACGAGACCTGGCGCTA
>JBAZVV010000118.1:0-2549 GCA_041660685.1 Candidatus Altimarinota bacterium
AAAGATATCGCTGGCGTCATAACGAAAATCATACGGTCACCCAAAACGCTTATGGAAAAAAAGGGTTCTCTGGGCGGATTTCTCCTCATGACAACTATTTTAAGCGGGGGCATAGGATTTCCTCTTCTCAAACTTGCAGACAGTCTGACGGGTTCGTTTATCCAATCAAGCGGACAAATCATCACCGGACTTACAGGAATTCTGCTTCTCGGAACGGGACTTTTACAGCTCCGTGCAAAATCCGTTGGGAATCGAAGTGAAAAAGATCTGATCCGTAAGGACGGCATATTTCTCGGTCTCGTTCAGGGACTTGCAGCTCTTCCCGGATTTTCAAGATCCGGGCTTACCGTATCAGCACTTGTTTTAAGGAATTTTTCAAAAAAAGAAGCGCTCCGATTGAGTTTTCTCATGAGTCTTCCTATCATTTTCTTAGGAAATATTATTCTTAATTTTTCTCAAATTGTTGCTATAGATGCAAACCATATAGTAGGAATACTTACATCATTTGTCGTTGGGATAGCATCTATTAAAGTACTTTTATATATTGCACAAAAAGTAAACTTCGGATATTTTGTAATTGGATTTGGTGTATTAACACTCGTGGCTGCTTTTATTGTGTAGTACTTCCCCGTGTTCCAAATGTTTTCTGGTACCAGCCATATTTCATAAGTACAATAGTTCCTAAACCAATAAGTACCGTCAAGAATCTAATGAGTCCGGAAATGCCCGGAATACTTATGATGAGAAAATACACTATCGTACCGATAAGAAAGTACAAATACGGGTTTGTTTTTTTACTTGTTTTTGTAAGAATTAATCTTCCGATCCAATAAGAAACAATATATGTAGCAGCGTACAGTTCAACTATATATATAAAAATAAGGAATATACCAATCGGAAATCCAAAGAGAGTAACAAAAAGTATGATAGCCAAAATCGGGGTAACGATAAGACTTAAAAGTCCAAATCCGAAAGCATGCCATGGTTTCCGGTCTATTGTAGAAGATGATTTTTCCAAAATTCCCGGAAAAAACTTTATAAAAAGAAGCCCGATTATAAGAGCCGACACCATTGAAAAGACCCGAAATCCATTCGAAGCTGCACGGGATGTCTGAATTTGTTTTTGTCTGTTTTCAACCGGTGGAATTCTCCGTTCAACTGTACCGGCTACCGTTGCTTCACTTCCGATAAAAGCTTCTTCATTGCTGTAGTACAAAATATTTCCGGAAACGGAAGCACCTTTCTCTAACTCCATCTTTCCGACACCTGCATATATATTTCCTCCTATCTTGTTTGAAACGACCATATTGCCGATACCTCCTACAATATTTCCTGCTACTGTTCCTTGATTCGTAAAGTTACCTGCTCCAACGACGATTGACCCGAGAACTTGAGCTTTATTATCAAGTACTACATTCCCTCCCCCAACTGTAATATTTTTTCCTACAGTCCCGGAAATAGTGATATTTCCCCCGACTGCTCGGATATTTCCATTCACTTTCCCATTGATATCTATTTCTCCACCTGCTGTCAGCACATCACCTTCAATTACTCCGTCGATGTTAACCGTGCTTCCTGCCACATACAAATCCCCCCGTACAGTTCCTTTTATATCAACACGATCTCCTGCTGCAAAAAAATCTCGTTCTACAATTTCATTCGTATCAAGAACTACCCGATCTTCTCCTCTAAACGGAAAAATTGCATTGGATTGCGCGTATACCTGCGGAGTGGAAACAACAAATAGCAAAAGAAAAATACCTATATATTTCTTCATCTGTATTAGAATACTAGTTTTATATCCTAAAATCAAATACATCACTGATACATCGTTTCTCTATAAAATGATATACTATGAATTATGATAAAAGATATAAAACACGAATATTACCCGACACCGTTTCGGGAATATTTCAGAAAGCTTGACGATGTCGATAAAGGAGTCAGGTATACCAAAGAGTATGGATCAATACTTATTCTTTCCCTCGTTGAAGAAATCGGAGAAATGGCGCGCGCGTATCTTGCCGAACACGGACGTAAAAAAACAAATCTAGCTGCCCAGCGCGATGAAACATATAGACAAGAACTCGGTGATATTTTAGTTTCAATACTTCGCTTTGCGCGGATTAAAAAAATTAACCTTCATGAAACGATCATGTATTCTCTTGAAAAAATCGGGAAGCGGAAAATAGCACCAAAAGAATAACTTCACAATACACCGCGTTCTTATAATATGAAACGATTATTTACCGGAATTATTATTCTACTCATAGTTTTTCTGTTTATTTCCAAGTCTCCGAAACAACAAGAAACTAATCCGTACATACAAAGAGAAGAAATGACCATAACACCGACTCCCCATACCATAAACTCGATAAATATAGAGTATGCCGAACATTCTTATGTACTTATATATGAAAAGATAACAAATGCAAAAATATCCCTCATACCTAATTTTACCGAGAAACAAACAGCAAGCTCTCTTTCTCTGAAAAACGCTTGTACGATAGCTTCATCAGGCGGATTTTATACGAAACAAAATACGCCTC
>JBAZVV010000119.1:0-2528 GCA_041660685.1 Candidatus Altimarinota bacterium
GGGAATTAAAAAATGTATTTCTCTCAGATGATATATTCGTTCTTGCTTCAAAAAAAAAGAATATACAACAATTTCTCGAGAGTGTTACGGTAGAAAATACTGAATTTATTTTTGATTTTGATGGAACTCTTACTTTACCAGTTTTACAAGATGCTTTTAATGCTGCTCGCCAAGAGGATGAAAGTTTCGGTATGAATACCCAGGTAATTGATGACTTTATGTTTCGAAAATGAGCTATTGTATTTTTACGTCTTCTTCTCGCTACGGGGTTTGAAGTAAAAATTCATTCTCTCTGATTCAAAGAAGTGATTTCTCAAGTTTTGATTCATAATGGTATTATATTTCCTATAGAAAATATTTTCGCAAATAGCTTTGAATCACCAGTGTTTTCCAAGACTCACATACCTCTTGTCTTGAATGGAGAGAAGAAACAAATTATTTTAGGAGATAATGCTATCGATTTTCAACTTTCCACCCTTCAAGAATCTTTAAAGATAGGATTTCTTACATGAAAAAAACAACTCCAGATGAATAAGGAAACAGATTTTTATTTTATGAAAAATGCAGGAGATTACCTCTACCTCTATCAGATATTTCGGAGATTTTTTTGAAAAAAATGATAGTATATATGTACTATCATTTTTTATTTTAATTACTTTACCACTTCAAAATCTCATCTTCTCAGTGTTTTATTCATTCGTGTTACTCGCACATAAATCGGATTACCTGACTTATGAAAGTTGCAAGAAAAAATAGAGATATTATCCAGGAATACTATCTCTATTTTTCTGAATGAATTCAGATATTTGCATACATATATCCGTTATTGTAAGCTCTGCAGTTCAATCTCTTGAACTGATTTTTTCTATTTTTATATTATAAGGATTTATCTGAAATTGAAGCCATGGTTGTAAGATATTGTTTTCAGTAGTTGCCATACCAAGGCATGTTTCCTTGTGAATATATTCCTGTATTCCTGAGAGAAGGGGAGTGATATTATATAACTTTTTAAATAAAGTACCATTCGCTATATCCTGTGATGTTACTCCATTTAATAAACAGCTCGCTATAGTTCGTCCTTTCTTAAAGAGAACTTCCGTTACTAGGAGAAGTGTCTTATCTATTATGTCACTTGTTTTATATATCTGACTATCAAGATGGAGAAAATTTATTTTGAACTCTTTTATGAGAACTCAGGTTCCTATATCGATTCCGTCAGGAAATACTAGTATGGTACTTGTTAAGCTATTTTGCGTATCTTGATAGAAGAGAATATCTCGTTCTGAGTAATGATCTTCTTGATAGAGTTTGAAACATCTTTTTCCATCAGTTAAGACAGTGGAATCTCCGTGCAATTTTCTCGTATCCCAAAGAGTGGTAAGTTTGTTCATAATGTTTAATGTGTATAAATAATTTTTATTTTACTACCTCGAAATCCAATCTTCTGAGCGTCTTATCTGCCTGCGTCACTCGCACACGAATCGGATCGCCGAGTCGGAAAGTTTTGCCTCCGGAGAGACTTTTGAGGATCCCAGCTCGTTCATCGAAATGGTGGGTGGCACGCATATCGCGCATATAAACGAGTCCTTCGATACCATTCGGGAGTTCCACATAGATTCCGTGATCTCCGATGGACGCTATGATTCCGTCATACATCTTCCCGATTTTATCCTGCATATAGTCGATAATCTTGATATCTCGGATGAGATACTCGATATTTTCCGCTTTTCGTTCGGTCGTGGAAGTGTGTTTTGCGACTTTTGGCAGGAGTCCTGCGAATCGGGCAAGCTCTTTTTTGTCGAGTCCCTTATGGAGCCAAGCTTTGATGATTCGATGAATCTGGAGGTCAGGATAACGGCGAATCGGAGAAGTGAAGTGCGAATAGAAATGGAGTGCAAGTCCAAAATGTCCGAGAATCTCCTCCGAGTAAATCGCCTTGGACATACTCTGGAGAATATGCTTAGAAAGCACGAAATAATAATCCTTATCGTGAAGGGTATCCATAATCTCACGAAGCGATCGAGGACTGAGCATCTCACGAGTCAAATTATATCCGTAGTGATCGAGGAGGAGAATGAGCTCATCGGCTTTTTCTTCGCTTGGTTTCTCGTGAACTCGGTAGAGAAATGGAATCTTTTTCTCGCTGAAAAATCTCGAAACTTCCTCATTGGCAAGTATCATAAATTCCTCGATGACTTTATGAGATTCGCTTCTGTCTCGCTTGGAGATATTCACGACTTTCCCTTTTTCATCGGTGATGATTTTAACCTCCTTGAGATCGAAATCTATTTTTCCTTCCTTGGCTCGTCGTTTATCGAGAATACGCTTGAGTTCTAATCCATTGCGAATAAGTTCGATGATTTCGGTGGGATATTTTCCAATAATTCGTCATTCCGGGCTCGATCCGGAATCTTCCATTTTTTTACCAGTGGAAGATCCTGAAACGAGTTCAGGATGACGATTATTTAAATTTTCCCCATTCAACTCGTCGATTATTTCCTGAACCTCATCATATGTAAATCGTTGTT
>JBAZVV010000120.1:0-2523 GCA_041660685.1 Candidatus Altimarinota bacterium
CTCCCCTTCTCGCGACATGGGATACTACCGCTCTAAAACAGATTGTGGCACAGGTCAAAACGAATGGTAAAACATTCTATAATTTCTGTAAATGACACGAACAAGTTGTCCGTCTTATAAAAGAACTTAAAGCACGAATTGATTTCAATAATAAATATCTCAGATCCTGACTTTTTGGACTCGGAGTTATTGTTTGTATCGGACTTCTCTATATTATACTCGGAGCTATTTTTACACAAAAAGCCAGCACAACCATTCCAGAAGAATACAAAAATAAACTCATCGAAGCACAACTCATCATCGAGAAATCCAATAAAGATATGGGAAATCGAGAAGTATTCAATGCGAATATCAAAAAAGCGGAAAGTATCATATTTGAAGTACGAGATAAACAGGTATTTTTGAATGACGTAAAAAAACTCCTTTCTGATATTTCTATTCTCAAGAAACAGATAAATGGAGTTGAATCCTTCGATCCAAAAACTTCGCCGTCCGAGTATCTTTTTGCAGGAAATAATTTCTGAGTAAATGGAATATTTGAAATCACTAAGAAGCTCTATTTTATAGGAAAATCCAGTCTTATCGGCCCCTATATCAAAGGTGGTGATGTGAAAAAATACGATTATCCCGATGGAGAAGAGGCAGTTTCATCTGATGTGAGTGCCGATGGCTATATCTATATTTTCACTAAAACTGGACGACTTCTTCGCTTCTATAAAGGAGAATTTGTCTATATAAGTGTTGAGGGACAAAAAGTATGGGAAAATGGAAAAGATATCAAATTCTTTAACTCCAATCTCTATGTACTCTCAGCAGATGGAAAACAGATTTATAAACACAAACCAGGAATCAATGGATTCTCTTCCAAGACGGAGATTATCCAGGCAGCCGATACAAAAAATCATACTATTTTGAGTTTCGCTATCGATGGAGGATTTTATATTCTGAAAGATGATTTGAGTATGGACAAGATTTTTGGACTTCCAAACTATACAAAACGATCTATTGTTCTCAATAATCTTCCAGAAAATTATTCTCTCATAGACAATCAGACACCGAGTTTTTTCAGTGCTCCAAATCTGAACTATATCTATCTCACCCTTGGTAATAGTATATGGGTTTTTGAGCCAAATACGAAGAATTATAAAGATATAAGTTCTATGAAATATGTCGGACAGATTGAGATGGTAGAAGGGAAAATCGGTGCCATAACCGTACCAAAAGACGGAACCGTCATCGCTGCAACCGATGCGGGAGTATATACTGTACATTTCGAAGTTTCTGATGGAAAATTGATAGTGAGATAAAGATATTTTCTACTTTCTCAGCTTATTAAAACTTAATAACATTTATTTTCTCGTGTTCACAACTGAAGCTATTCTCCTCAAGAAAATTCCTATTCGTGATGGGGAAGAACTTCATGAACTATTTACACGAGATTTTGGAAAAATTCGAGCTTGGGTCAAGAAGAAGAAACAGATTTCTGGAGTCGATCATGGAAGTATTATACACTGTGTGATTTCTACCAAAGGCTCAAAGAATACGCTGGAATCTAGTAATATCAAGCATACTATTCGGACAGAGAATCTCGATTATCTCTCCATTCTCTGTCCTCTTCTCTGTGTGCAATCCATCTCACTTTTTTGTCCTTCGGGGAATCCCTATGTACAAATATATACAGATTACATTTCTCTTCTCCCGCTCTTTGCTGAGAAGAAATGGAGCGAGAAAGGAAAAGAACTTTTTGTGATGAAGTTACTAAAATCTCATGGAATTGGTTGGAAAAGAGACGAAGCGAATGAAAGTATTATCTTTCGAAAAATCTACAAAAATATCGATTCCTATCCCCTGCAAGCATTCGTAAAACTCGATGAATTGGACTCAAAAATCCTCGCAGAAATTCGATGAATCAATCAGATTTGCATGAGTCAGTATATATAAGATGGTCATTCCAGAATTTTTCGGACATAGATACCTTCAAGAAATAAAATACGAACCGTAAAATATATGAAATCTGCCAATTATGAAATGGGTTTTTAAAAAAATATTCCTACTAACTTCTTAATAAGTAGTAGATTCCGGATATTTTTGAAAAAATCTACAATACAACAATGACCTTTTGTGGCTCAAAAATTCCGGAATGACAAATTATATTAATTTTACTTTTCAATACCATCTTATGACTCCATTTTTTCTCACTTCCCTTTTCGTATTTGGAACCCTGTTCGGGAGCTTCGCTTCGGTACTTATCTGGCGTATTAGGAGCAAGGAAGGGGGAATTATGACAGGACGGAGTCATTGTCCAAAATGCCAGCGTACTCTTTGAGCGCTCGACCTATTCCCTATTTTCTCCTATCTTTTTCTCGGAGGAAAATGCCGATTCTGTCAGGAAAAAATCTCTCCAGTTTATCCATTTTTGGAACTAACAACTGGACTACTTTTTATGCTTTCTGGATATTTTTTAATAGACCAAACACTTCTCTTCAGTGGATCTCATATAGAGATAATGAAGCTTGGATTTTT
>JBAZVV010000121.1:0-2517 GCA_041660685.1 Candidatus Altimarinota bacterium
GGAGTCCCATGTCGACGATGATAATCTCGTTTCCGTATTCAAACCCGATACAGTTGAGTCCTACTTGCTCCAGTCCTCCGAATGGAACGATACGGAGCGTATCTTTTTCGATCGGTTTCGGTCGAAGCTCGATAACACTGTGTTTCTTTCGGATTGCTTGTTTTGGTGTAGAAAAAGGAAAGGACTTCTTGTTTCTCTTGTTGATAGGAAAAAGATAGCTTGAACCGGGAAGGAGTTTTTCATCCGACTGGTTCTGTCGCATAGAACCAAAGAATTTCTTCGGAGGAACCCCTTGTCCGGTATGTCGTGTTTTGAGACCTCCTGTTGCATGAGAAACAGGGGCTTTTGTATGTCCAGAGTGTCCTTCTCTTCGTTTATCGAAGTGAGAAACAGGACGTTCTCCCGGTGTTTTTTGATTTGTTTCGTGAGAAGCATTATTATTGTCTCCACCCTGTGGAGAAGTATGTGTATGTGGCATATATGTAAAAATGAAAATAAAGTACTAAATAAAAGCGTGTTCGTGCTTGTAAAGAGAACTCCTGCAAGAGAGTTTTTTGAAAAGATTCGTATTTATAGTATCGTTTGTGGTCGATTCTCTCCTTTTGGCAACAGAAAAAAGGTCGATTCCGACAAAAGAACGAAAAATATAGAAAACTAATGAACAGCTTATAAAACCCGAAAGTGCTACAAAGCCATCAATTAACCCCTGGGTCGCGCGAGAAATACGAAACGGGAGACTCTTGAATTTGAGACCTCATTATACGAAAAAAGGATGGAAATACAAATTATTTATTTAAAATTAGGCAGACTAAATAACCCATCCTAAAGAGATATCTCAGAGGATATTACATCTATATCTCATCCTCCGTGATAGCCAAGTCATAGTTGAACGATCCACAAATAGTAATAATAGTGATTTTCCCTTTGTATCCAGCTTCGCGAAACTTCAACGCAATTGCATTCGGGGTCGCACCGGTCGTGAAACTGTCGTCGAGGATGAGGATATGTGAAAGAGTGAGAAGATTGGAAGGAATAGTGACCACCATACTCCCAAGCGCATTTTGGATTCGTCGCTTTTTATCCCGGATATTTTTTTGTGCTTCGAGCACCCGCCCAGAGAGTGGAAGTTTCTCGACAGTAATTTTCTCAAGTGTCAGATGAAGTTCTTGTTCCAAGATATCGCGAAACTGAACTTTTCTCCCTTCTGTCGGTGGAGCAAAAACCACCGCATCGATACGATTTTTATCCACGAAATCACGGATTGGGCGAATCCAAGGATTTACCGCATCACGGAGCAATTCACTATTGCTATTTTTCTTCCCGTATCTCAGTGATAGTGCTGTTCGAGTACTTCCGAAACCATGGGAAAGCACCGAAACCATGCAGATGAAAAATCGGTCAAATCCTGCTTTCATATCTTCGCCGAGGTTTTCTCGTGCCGGAATAGTGACATCGAGAAATCCGTTTTTGTCTCTCAGATACTCGGTACTCCCGATGAGATCGATGTATTCCACCGCTTTCTCGGGTATTATATTTGTATAATCGTGTCGACTGTCGTGACACCAGAGGATGAATGCATCCAGTCCATACGAGATAATCCCATCGTCATCGATATACATCATATACTTCCGGAAAGTATCGAGGATTTCCTCAGTAGAGACGGTTTCTTCGTATTTTTCACGGAGGAGTTTCTGTATATCGGGGAGGATCTTCTGTGTTTGGAGTGCTTGATTAATTGGAAAATATCGGGTTGCTGTCGAAAGCCCTACTACTCTCACTCGTCCATCAGATACAAGACTCCTCAGGTGCGAATAAATCGTCACGCGTGTCATGCCAAGCTCTCGGGCTATCTCGGTTGTCTTGCTTCCTGGATGCTTCTCGAGCCAAAATGCAATCTTTTCCTTATTCTTTAAAGCTTTATTCATAAACATTCTGTTAAAATATACATTAATTCAGTTAAAATTTAACGCAATTATATACAAAACTATAGAAAAAAGCAAAAAGAAAAATCCTATCATTCCAGAATTTTTCGGGCACGAATTTTCTGAAAAAATGAAATCTTATCCGAAGAATATATGGAATCTACCGATTATGAAGAGATTCTTATAATCTTTTGTTAAAACCTCATTAATTTATTGTATAAAATTTCTGCATAAGATAATTTACAAAAGCAGAACAACTTACAAGCATATATTTAGCATCTACGAATTCAATCGATGACTCTTCTAACATAAAATGCCTTATTCACTCGGCATCACTCGTATATCAGTACATTTCTACAAAAGCATCTTTCAAGGATCCGTGTAATGCAAATTTTTCTTTTTGTAATGCCTTTCAGAGCGTATCGGAATCTGTTCCATTTATCAAATTCACAATTGCTTCAACTGCAGAAATAGACTCTTTGATGGAATTTCGATAGTCAGGATTTTCTCTATCTGAAAGCATTTTTAATGCTGTTTTAATGTGCTCACGTGCTCATGAAAAAGGAGAGAGAATTTCTAAAGTTTTTTCAATAGA